>JALEHC010000430.1 GCA_022763215.1 Saprospiraceae bacterium | reverse complement strand
TTGTAATTCAGTCAATTTTACTGTCCGTATTCTCCCCATCTTTTTGAGGAGAAAGTTACAAATTATTTCCTAATTTAATTTTGTCCCATTACTTATTTTCTATTATTTATCTTCTTTGCCTGTCTCAGACCATCTGCTTCTGCTCAGATAGACAGTCTCGAAGCGATAGCCAACTGGACTAAGTCAGGAACCACTTACAAATATGCCCTGGAAATGAAACTGCTTCATAACAAACAAACAAACAAATGAAGTCGGTGGTGTATTCAGATGGACATATATTACGCCTAACAAACGGTCAAGTAAAAGTGTTAGAGCCTCAAAAAATAAACTTCGTAAAAAAGCGATCACTTTTGTCCGTGGTACATACAATCCTGATAAAAAAGAATATACCGTCAGTAGTAAAACTGATTTTGACCCTTACAATATCATCTCTACTGGTACGGCCAAGTTCAAAGTCAAACGCGGTAAAATCAAAGGCTCTACCTCAGGAAGTAGGCATACTTCAGGCCAATCTGGTGGAAAAATAAAGGGTGAATTAACATCCTTTCCTTCACTTAAAGAATTTTTACAGGAAGCTGGCCTGGACCTTGAAGGATTCCAAGTTGTTCGGCATGAAGTGGGCGATGCCAGTTTAGACGGACAATTGAGCTATGGCGAAAGTGGTTATAGCGCATATTCGATTCAGTATAACAATAAAGATAAAGTTGAACTTCCAAAAGGGTTAATTATTTACCCAAAATTCGAAGGTGCTAATGTCAAAACTGCGGGCATTCCATATCATACCTATTACAAAGAGATAGAACCTAATAAAGAATATCCGTTGTACTTATTGCCTTTTCAAAGAGATTCTACTCAGAGTGAGCAAAAGGAACTGAAAGTACACTTGAACGTTTCTTTTTATGGTGCATTTGCTATCCCTGTAAGCACACAAACTATAAAGCTGGACAATGATTATCCAGTTTTCACCGATTGTGGCGATTACCCTCCGATACCAATGGAGCATCTCCATGGCTTATACATTGACGGCATGGAAGACAGAGTTCTGAATTTGAGAAAAGACAACACTTTCATTATGCATCTTGCAAACAGCAAAAAGGTATTTGGTAAATGGAGGCTGAAAAAATATATTGATGATGGTTTTGAAGACAAAAAATCGGTCCCCGCAAAAGTAAAAACCTTTACTACTTTTACTTTTTATGATTACCAGCCTTATGATGGGTCCGGAAGTATTGACTTATTTGAAGACGAAGGTCCGTTTTATAGCCCATTGAGAACTTTTGACTTTGCAGAAGAGGGCATTATTGAACTCGGTGGTAAAAGAGGTCGATATGGCAGAGACTATCACCCGTTCCTCAAAGCTGGCAACCTTAGCAAAGACGATCCTCAACTCAAAAAGCTATTGCCCATGGTTACTGGCAAATGGTATCAACCACTGAAAAGCTCCGTCAATTACTATCACCTTCGTGCTGATGGTACTGTCTTGTTTGGTAATAGCGGTCGCTCCGGTACAGATATTGGCAAATGGATTATTAGCAACAATACTTCACTAGATGGAAAAGAAGGGTACACCTTACTCTTGTATCAATTTCAGCAGCAGGTCATGTCCCCCATCATTTTTTTAATAAATAATCAGGCATCTAACCAAGAAAAACTAAAATTATCTGCTCATCTTCAAGATGATTTTACAGATGAACAATTCAAAATATATCGATACGAATTCATTAAAGATAATGACATTCAATTTGAGGATACCCCGATGAAAAAGAAAGAGATTTATAATCCTTTCTCAGACTTTCTTTGGGATACGATAAACAGTTCCTCCCCCACTGGTGGTAAAGATTGCTCGCGTTGTGGAGGCGCTGGTTCCACACGATCTGATGCAGGTAGCTGCTGGGCCTGCCATGGAACTGGGAAAGAATAATCTCAAAGCGACATGGATCTCAATATACTGAATACGTCATTACCATCCCCCATTCAGGAATTGGACCTCACTGCTTCTTCGCTTTTCAGCAAATCATTTCGGGAGCGGGATATTCGTATTTTCCTCAAGCGGGATGATTTGCTGGGGCTGGAGGTTCAGGGCACTTCCCGGGCTTTCTGCGGTAATAAATGGCGCAAACTCAAATACAATTTGCTGGAGGCCGCACAAAGCGGGCATTCGACACTCTTGACCTTTGGTGGTGCTTTTTCCAATCATATTGCAGCAGTCGCAGCAGCCGGGCAGCAGTTTGGATTTCAGACCATCGGTATCATTCGGGGCGAGCAAGTGAAGCCCTTAAACCCTACTCTGGCTTACGCCAAATCGTGTGGCATGCAACTGGCGTTTGTAACTCGATCCACTTATCGCGAAAAACATACCGAGGCTTTTCAGGATTCGCTTTCGCGAAAATATGGTACATTTTATCCCATTCCAGAGGGCGGTACTAATGCGCTGGCGCTAAAAGGGGCAGCAGAGCTGCCTTCCGAAATCATTCAGCAACTCGGCTTTCAGCCAAATGCTATCTGCGTCTGCTGCGGCACAGGCGGCACCTTAGCCGGAATAATTCAGGGATTGGAAGGCCGCTGTCATGCCATCGGCTATTCGGTGTTGAAAGGCGATTTCATGTCAGCAGAAGTTGCTAAATGGCTGCAAAGCAGCCAACAAAACATTTCAGGAAACTGGCAAATTCGCACAGAGGTGCACCATGGTGGCTACGCCAAATATACCAGCAGCTTAATCGATTTCATCAATCAATTTAAGCTAGACTTCAACATTCAACTCGATCCGATTTACACAGGCAAACTAATGTACGCACTGGCACAGGAAGCGGAGCATTTCCCGAAAGGGAGCAGCATAGTAGCCATACATTCAGGTGGTTTGCAAGGCATTGCAGGCTTTAATGAACGATTTGGAGGTCTGATAAAGACCTAGTGATTGTTAAGTAAATCCTTTTTTAAAAATAAACTTCACATTCCGGTAGTGCTGCCTTCACACGTGCTAATTCGGAGGTGGAAATAGGGTTTCCTTTCAGAATGAGCGTACGCAGCGATTTTAGTTGACCGATATTTTTGGGTAGGGTTTTGATTTGATTATCACTGAGGACGAGCAATTTGATTTGTGGAAGCTGAGTGATTTCCTCTGGTAAGCTTGTTATCTGATTATTGGTGAGGATGAGTGTCTTTAGGGCAGACATTTCTTTAATGGAAGCAGGTACTTTTTGAAGGAAGTTGGACTCTATGTTTAACTCTTCCAAAGCAGCTAGCTGCGTCCATTCTGATTCAAAAGCACGAAGTTGGTTGTAGCCTAAATTCAGGCGTTTTAGTTTTTGTAGCTTATTTAGCTGTTCTGGTAACAGACTAAGTTCGTTTCCTTGTAATTCGAGTACTTCCAAAGATTCGCAGGCGGCAATTTCTTCGGGTACATATACCAGACTATTCAGAGAGATGTGCAGGTACCGAAGCTTTTGGAGTTGCCCAATAGCCGCAGGGATTTTCTTGATACTGTTTTTCGACAAGTCCATACGTACCATTTGCGTAAGCAAACCAATGGATGCCGGGATTTCTTTCAATTTATTTCCAAAAAGATTGAGTATTTCCAGATTACGAAATTCAAAAATGGTAGGGTCCCATCGCTCAAAGTTGTTGCGCATCAAGCTGAGGTAGGTAAGCTCCTTAAACTGCGCAGCCCGATCATCTAACAGAAATAAACGCTGGTCACGCAAATTGAGCTGCTGCACTGCTTGTGATGCATTTAGCGCAAGCGAAATATCGTCAAAAACGGGTAAGTCATTGTTGGCATACTGCCCCCAAAGCATTGAAACATTAAAAACAAAGAGCAAAAGGAAGCTTAATCTCATTTTTTGATGTGTAATTAATTGATCGGATGATGTTTTGATCGGGTGATGTTGTGATGTATGATGTTGTGATGTGTGATGGGGTGATGTGTGATTGGTTGATGTGTGATGGGATGATGCTGGATAAGCTAATAATTGCCATCAACACATCAAACATCAAAATATCAAAACATCATACATCAAAACATCAACACATCACCCCATCAAAATATATGCTTACTTCGCAAACTGTACTTTACGATCAATTACCTGACCATCAACAGTGATTTTGAAAACCAAAATTTGGCTCTCTGTCACTTTCTGACCAAGATCAAAAGACCATACATCTGTACCGCTTGCAGCAGTTAAGTTGCCGAAATCAGCAAGTCTTCTACCCATCAAATCCAATACTTCGATGCGAACATTTTCGCCACCGTTCAAGTCCATTCTCAAATTTACCTGACCAGAAGTTGGGTTCGGGAAGATCGACAAGTTGTATTCTGCATCTACATTGCGGATACCAGTCATTGGCGTAACCGTGATGTAGTCTGTCTTTTCTTCAACAGTACCATCGCCTGCATCATTCGCAGTCAACAACGATACATCGTAAGTACCTTGATCCATGTAAGTCACTGTTGGCATCGCATCAGTAGACGTTGCTGGCATACCACCTTCGAATGTCCAATCCCATGCATTCGGGAAATTAGAACTCAAATCGAAGAAAGTAACACTCTGACCTTCCATCACAGTGATGTTGTCTGCTTCAAAGTTAGTCACTGGTGCTTGCAAACCAAGATTCTCACCTCTTGAGAAGATAAAGGTTGCAGAAGCATTAAACGCGACTTCATTACCTGTTGCATCAATCTGAGGCGTATTCGCACCACTTGGATGCTGTACGGACATGAAACCAAAGCGATAATCAGGAGAGAATGTCAAACCACATGGCTCCGAACCAATTGGCATAGAAGAGAATAACTCTACTTTTGGCTCATCTTGTGTGTGATCAGGACGTACCAACCAAACATAGTTTCTGCCACCATCTTGCAATACCCAAAGGTTACCCTGATCATCAAATGTCAGGTTATCGTTTCCACCACCCCAAGGCTCAGTGAATACGCCATCTTCGGTATTTAGTACATAAGATGTACCACCTACAAATGTTTCAAATTCGGTTACTGTTTCTGCATTGTTGGTAAAGCGATAAACGCGACCATTACCTTTACTAGTGAAGTACATTTGACCAGTCAATGGGTGTACTTCCACATCTTCAATACCATTGAAGTTTGTTGCACCTAAAGAAATAGCCAACGCTCTGGTGTTATTGCGGTCTTCCTGCGTAGTGTTTGGAATCTGAATCCAAGTACCCGTTGTTCCAGTTGGTTCGCCACCGCTTAGTGGGTCATTTAGCTGCAAAGCGTACAATGTACCTGCCGTTAGGTTACCAGGCGTGTCTGCAATAAACTTAAACAATGCACTTGAGCCACCATCTTCACCTGTGAATAGCGTCGCCTGATCATCCAGTACTACCGCATTTTCATGCGAAATACGACCAATCGCCCAAAGTTTTTCTTGCTTACCATTGCCATAATCCATTACAGATGCCGTTGCTGGATCAATCTCTACTAACCAACCTACATCTTGGTAGCCGTCGTTATTTGCATCGCCTGAGTTCAATGTTTCTTCAGCCGTAAGTATCGTTCCCCATGGTGTAATACCACCAGAACAATTTCTTGTAGTGGTCACCAAATCATCATTATAAAAATCAACTGCCTGAGAAGAATCAACAACCCATAGTTGCGTAGACTGATCATAGTGCAAACCTACCATAGATACACCACCTGGCGTATTTTCGTGGTTGATAGACAAGTATCCTTCTTCGCTGCTACCATTGATACCTACATAAGCGGTAAAGTCATGGTTACCTGGTACAGTACCTCCACCGATTGAGTATGGAGAACCTTGCTTGTGAATCTGCTGGAAGCGGTGTGTTCCACTCGGAATAAGCAAGTTACTTGTCTGTGCCGTTGGCGCAATTGAGGTAAAACATGCGATGTGGTCTTCGTTGCCGTCGCTACATCCCAATGCAATATCATTAACTACTGGCGCTGCACGCAAGTACAGGTCAAAAGATAGGTCAGAGCTGAATACATCTCTGTTGTGTACTTCTACAGCAATTGTATTTACGCCCTGACGGAAATCAGAAGCATACAAACGAGAAGTGAAATAAGCATCTTCATCACCTCCTGCAATAGTCTGATCAGCAGTTGTCAAATAGTCGATATCGCCTTCCGGCAAATTGTCTCTACGTACTTCTTCGCCATTGATATAAACGATCGCACCATCATCACGCAAAAGACCCAATTCTAGAGAATCTGGCAAAGTGGCCAAGTCAATATTGATTTCCTTACGGAAATAGTACGTCACGTATTTGTTATCTGGATCATCACCAAAAGAGATAATAGTCTCAACAGGATCGCCATATCCAAGAATACCATGTCCCCACGCCCATGCGTCATCCGCATCTGCATAAGAAGTATCTTGCCATTCTACATTATCCAAGCTAGAACCATCATCTAGGTAATGCCATGCAGAATTAGCTTCCAAAGGATAATCCGTTGGTGTCAATGGAGGTAAAGTAAAGTCAACAGACATGTCAAAGCCTAAATCTGGGCTAATACCACTTGCCTGGTGCAACTCAACAGCGATGACATTCAAGCCTTCCTGCAACAAGTTGCCTGTCTTTACACGGCTGTATGTTGACTGGGCGGTACCTACCACTTCTGTCACTGCGTAAGTATCGTAAGTCGCAGCACCTTCTGGCATGTTTGCACGAAATGCTTCCACACCATTTACATATACAATCACACCATCATCGTACAACGCATTGAATACCAATGAGTCGTATTGAGCAGCATCTTCTACTATAAAAGTATGACGTAGGTAAGTCGTTGGGTACTTCTCTGCTGGATTCTCACCAAAGTTAAGCGTAGTGGCCTCGTCAAAAGCACTACCATAGCCCAAAAGAGCATCGCCAAACTTCCAGCTTTCGTCATCATAATCCAAAGCAGTCCAATCAGCTGCATGAAGGTCAGTACCTGAATCTTCATACTTCCAGCTCGAACCAGCTGCCACCGGAAACTGACCAGGCTGATAATCATTTGGAGGGAAATAAGAAATAACCAACTTCGCAGAGCTCGCAGGATCTTTGTCCCATGATTGTGCAACACGCTTACCAGTATTACCAGTATACCCTGGGATTTGCAATACAAACGGATCGAGCATACCGATCAACATAGCATTACCACCTGCCCAGTCATCTCTGTCTACAATTGCCTGAATAGAAGCCGTAAAATCTGGGGTCTGCTGTGCAGCACCAGCTACATTAATCGTTGGCCAATCCGGAATATCATTCCAGAAAACTTCGCCACCATAATCTCTGTCGATCGGGTTATCAGCTGCTGTAATCGGCGCTGCATCGCCCGTTTCTTCAAATACCATCAGTACATCTACATCACCACCAGTACTTACTTCGTCTACCGTAAACTGAATATGTGCACTTTCGATGATAGAGCCACTCGGGATACTCACCTCTGGATAACGAAGTGCCACTACCTGGATCGAACTTCCATCAGCAGTCAACTCAAGGTCTGAGCTATTGGTATACAAAGAACCATTCGCAAGGTCAATCTCTGTATCATTTGGAGAACCGCCCAGCAAGAAAGTTTCAGTTACCATTGCAGTATATTCTACCACCAAAATAGGAGCAGACTGTGCCTGGCCGTCATAAGACTCTGCCACACGCTCACCCGTACCTGTAATGATAAAGCTGATCGCATTGCCGTCTGCCCATCCATCACGATTAATGATAGCTTGCACCAAGCCACTCAAATCTGGCGTACGCTGATCTTCTCCAGCTGCTCCGATTTCAGCCCAAACAGGAATATTACCCCATTCTACACTTTCTGCAAGGGTTGGTCTGCTTGAAATATTTCCAGCAGTTTCATTAAAAGTTGCTGGGTTATCTGCATCTTCTACCGTAATATTTACGGTACCAGGAAGGTCATCATCTTCATCAACTGTAAATTGGATGTAAGCGTTGTTGATCATTGAACCTTTTGGAATAGGAAGTGATTCAAAACGCAGACCAACAAACTGGTTTCCGTCGTTACCATCTCTTACCAATTCTACATCAGAACTCGTCAGGTCAATGGTACCCGGATCACCACTGTCCAGACCTTTCTCCTCGGCATCATCCGAAGAGCTATTGATCTGAACCTGAATGATTTGATTTTGGCTATAGCCAAAAGAACTAAAACATAGCAGGAACACTATGAAGGAAAAGTAAACAATTCTGTTCATACTTTCGATTTTTTAAAAATTAACATTAAATCGAAAGTACGCTCTGAATGTTACCTACTGGTTAACCGTATTTCATCTATAGCTTAATAATCGGTATCTGTCAGTGATTTCATAAAGGCCACCAAAGCAGATTGCTCCACTTCCGTCAAATTCAAATGATCTGGTGCTAAAGTCTGGTTGTTTACCTCCAATCCTAAACCAGCACCGCCACCGTGGTTATAAAAATCAACAACCAAGTCAAGATTTACATAGGCACCATTATGAAAATAAGGCGCTGTTTTTTCGATATTTCTAACGGTCGGCGTCTTAAATGATTTTTCATAAATCCAGACGTTTTCGTAGTGTAAGCCACTTACCATGCGGCCTTCGTCCTCATCTAGTTTTTTGCGCAAAGCATGAGGGGTTTTCAATACGCCTAATATTTCACTTTCATTTTTGGAAAAATAAGGAGGCATCAAACCCGCAAAAGTAGGTGCAAAATGGCAAGTACCGCAAGCAGCTTTCCCCATAAACAAATTAAACCCTAACCGCACTTCATCTGCTATCGCTTCTTGCTCACCACGTACATACTGATCAAATTCGCTATTGAACGACTGCAAAGACAACACATAAGAAGCCAATGCCCTGGACAACATCTTCCGCGTGATCTGGCTTTCGCCAAATACGGCCTTAAACTGCGACGGATAAGCATCATCTTCATTTAGCTTCTGCAACAATTCTTCATAAGCAGTATCAAACTCATTTTCATTAAAAATCACGTGCTCGGCTTGTTGTTCCAAGGTAAAAGCACGCATATCATAGAAATATCGATCGGCATATACGGCATTGAGTAAGGTAGGTGAATTGCGCATCACGGTCTTACCCATGATATTACTCTGCGATTTTTGCAATCCATCGGTAAATGCCTTATCCGGATGGTGGCAACTGGCACAACTCATTTGCAGATTACCGCTCAAACGAGTGTCATAAAACAAGGCTTTTCCTATTTGCCGCAAGGCATCCCCATCTTCTTCTGCCTTCAACTCCGCATAAAAGTATGGGTCCAGAAAGTCCGCATCAAAAATATTCATCGCCTGCTCATTGCGTCCACTTGGATGCAAAGGCTCCGTTGTCAGTCCTAAATCTGATTGCAACAACGCCAATTCCTTGTACAAAGGATTAATAAACGCCTTCAAAAAGGCCAATCGATCAAACGTATCAAAGTCGGTATGCTTTCGCAAATAAGCCACTGCTTCCGCAAATAACTGCTCCGCTTTCGCGAAATGCGAAGACGTTTTAAGTGCTTCCTGCTGTTGCAAAATGTGCTGCATAGATGCCATAGCCGTACGTGCTTCGGGTATCGCATTGGCGGAGCCTGGTGTATCAAAACCGGCAAGGCCCATACTAAATACTCGAATCAGTTCCATGCGCATTGCTTCTGTCACTGCTCCCAGTTCATATACATTTTGCTGAAAACCAATTTCTAGTTCCAATGATTTATTGGCCAATGTTCGCGCCAAAATAGCAATCTCTGCTGCTTGTTCCTCCGCCTCATCCGAATACACCAACTCGTCCAGCATCTGCAAACCCTCTGGCGGTTTTACCAGAGATTGTGTACTATATTTTTCAGCATGATACAGAGGCGCGCCATTGACATGTTCTTCCACAAAAGAAGGATAATAATACTCCAGTAAAAACTCAATTTTTTTATAAGCAAGGCGAGTAGCCGCGACCATTTGCTGCACCGTATCCAGCTTCGTCTTTTTCAACTGATACGCCTGGCTCTTTTCCGTAAGCGCCATCGTTGCCGCTTTGAATTCTTCAAAAAGCTGCGTCGCATTTAGCTCCGCTTTTTGCATTTTTCCGCTACCACTTAAAAAAGAAAAGGAACTCACCAGACCAGCAATACCCAACAAAAAGACCGTAACCTTGATATACTTCGCCATGGATTTTATTTTTTGTACGAAGATATAGCCTACCTCTGCAAGTCAGAAAAATTTAGGAATAACTAAATGTAAAGAATCGCTACTACTATAATTGCTGCCACTTTCGTGGAAATCCTCTTCTTACTGATACCCCTGCGCCTGCAAATGAAATAACTCGGCATACTTACCATCTTGTGCGACTAGCTCTTCATGGCTACCCAACTCCAGTAATTGGCCATTTTCCAAAAATAATATGCGGTCGGCCATGCGCACCGTTGAAAAACGATGCGAAATCAGCACGGCCATCTTTCCTTCAATCAATTCTGCAAATCGTTGAAAGACTTCGTGCTCCGCTCTGGCATCCAATGCAGAAGTGGGTTCATCCAAAATCAGCAACTGCGCTTCCCGCATGTAAGCGCGCGCAAGCGCGATCTTTTGCCATTGTCCACCAGATAAATCTACACCATTTTCAAATCGACGGCCTAGCATTTGTTCATACTTTTCTGGTAGGGTTTCCACCACCGTATCGGCCAAACTTTTTTGTGCAGCTTCTGCAATCAACTCCGATTCTGCTAATGCCTTGATGTTACCAATTGCAATATTTTCGGAAGCTTTGAGCTGAAAGCGAATGTAATCCTGAAAAATAATACCGATCTGCGAACGCAAATCTGCTAAATCAAAATGACGAATATCTATTCCATCTATCAAGATTCGACCTTCACTGGGTTCGTATAATCTGGCCAGTAGTTTCACCAAAGTCGTTTTGCCAGCACCATTTTCGCCTACCAATGCCAGTTTTTCGCCGGCCCGCATATGGAAAGAGAGGTTCTTAATCGCATACTTTTTTGTGTTCGGATATTGAAAACTAACGTTTTCAAATGTAATTCCTTCTCGAATAAGACTGGGGAAAGCCTCCGGCTTTGTGGGGTTCTGAATGGATGGCTCAATCGCAAAAAAGTCAAACAAATCCTGTAGGTACAACGCACTTTGCGCAATCCGCGAAAAGTTATTCATAATACCTTGCAACATATTCCGCATTCTGTTAAAGGAGCCCGCCAAAAAAGTCAGGGTACCAATTGTTATCAAGCCAGCCACCGTTTGTAGAATGATAAATAG
>JALEHC010000429.1 GCA_022763215.1 Saprospiraceae bacterium | reverse complement strand
TGAGCTTGCTCGTTTCATTGCGTATTCGGCGCATAAAACGATTCATAGTAGCAGGCTCATTTTCGGCGAGAACAGTATTCATAGCATTAATGAAAGCCTGGGTAAACAAACCGCCTTTTTCGCGATGCATATATGATTTCTGGCCAGGTTTGCTGCTTGCCAGCAAATACGAACCTTCCTCTTGCAAGAATAATTGGCGAAATTGCTCCTGCCGAGGTCTTTTTTCATCTGCACCTAAGTCGAGGCCCATGGCTCCTACCGGTGCATATCGATCATTGCAGGCCTCCCCGACGACCAGCATCAGTCTTGCATTTTGGCCTTCGACCAAACGATCGTAGATGGTCTTGAGATTGCGAGTACTGGTGGCCACTTCATTTTTGCGAAAGCTGGGAAGAAAAACCAGGTTAGGATAACTCGATACTTCGTCCTGTACACCATGTCCGATAAAATAAAAGAGTAGTACGTCCTGCGTAGAAGTGGTCGTATTATTGAGGACCTCGTCGAGTTGAGTCGCACTAAAGCGGCTGTCGGTATAGACGGACTCCCGATAATTAAGGCCAGTTTGTTCGGCGGCAATCGTCATTTGCTGTTGTAAATGTTGCAGTGAAACGCTTACGCCTTCGCCGATTTGTTTGTCTTGTGTAGCTGCAAAAAAGATGCAATGCAACTCTTGTGCAGGTAAGGGAATAAAAAATAAGCATCCTAAAATAAGTAAGGTGATTTTTTGTCGCATTTTTTCGAGGTTTAGGATTGGCAGCTGTATAGAAATTAGAATTCACACAATAATTTAGGCTCAAAAAGCTTTTTACAAGAGCTGCTCATTCACAGACTGTATCCGCCCAAGATAAAGTCTATCTCAAAATTATATCTAATTTTTATTGTATTTGATCCTTTGGTCTTCGCGGACCAATTTGGATTTTATAACTTTATTCAACCGACTTATCAAACTCACTTTTAAGCCATGATAACGAGAATCACCCCTATATTACTCCTCCTCTTTAGTGTTCATTTGGCTTTTAGCCAAACGGACAGCACAAAAAAACGAGAAGTTGCTCGTTCTATTTTTTATGCTGCTCAAGAAGGACATCGAGATTTTGACTCCCGGCCACTACTCGAAGCCGTGGAATTGCTTTTGGAACATCCTTATTTGCAGTCAGTCGAAGCTGATACGATCAGCCCGGTTGATACTATTCCAAAAGCCCGAGAATTCAATTACTTTGATATTCACGAGCTGTTCAAATATGCCAAAAAATACGCTCCTTTCGATGATCCGGCACT
Source organism: Saprospiraceae bacterium (assembly GCA_022763215.1). Taxonomy (GTDB): domain Bacteria; phylum Bacteroidota; class Bacteroidia; order Chitinophagales; family Saprospiraceae; genus JALEHC01. The sequence continues at coordinate 6,109 of JALEHC010000429.1, read as the reverse complement.
CCAGAAAAAGATTAAAGAAACGGATCAGCGAATGCCACTACAAGGCATGGGGCCCAACGACCTGGAAACTGCCAAAATAGAAAATGGCAATTATCTGGTACCACCACAAAAAACACGAAAGATCACGAAATCCTTTTCCCAAAAAGGCCTTGTTAATCTGACCATAGAATATGGTGGCGACATCAAACTTTCGGTCAAAAGTGGTAGCGGTAATGAACTTGTCGGCCAGGAAAAAAGCAATGAAGTCGTCAAATTTCTCGACTTCATCGTCTCCAAACCGGGTAGTTTTACGATCATTATCGAGAATCAGTCAGACGAAGAAAAAGACTGTTTCCTAACCATCGAAAGTCGATGAAACAACTACTCTTTGTCATTGGCCTACTGCTACCTGTATCGCATTTGGCGCAAAGCCCAACGACCATACGTGCACAAATTCAATACGCTCGGCAGCAGCTCAAAAAGGACTCTTTTTATTCTCCTGCCTATCGTACACTGGCTTTGTCAAAATCGCAATTGCGATATGTAGCGGATACTTTTCCCGAAAAGCCCTTGCTCACTTTTGAGCTATACGAAACTTATCTGGAAGTTATCAATGGCATGATTGCTTCCACTGTCAATCCAGAAAGCAAGCAGGCAACCTATCAAAATAGATTTCCTGACTTTGAAGCCGGAATTCGTGCCGCGCAACAGCTTTACCAAGTCCAGCAGGACGATCAATACCTGCAATGGGCTTTTCAAACAGCCGAACAAAACCGCAATCTACTCCTTGCCAAAAGCTTGTATACGCCACAACAAATTCCGGATTCACTCGAAAGTGAACTCGGAAAACTGCTCGGTCAGATCAATATCTCCAAAAGTAAATGGCGACTGGCACGAACTGATCGAGATTTTGCGAAAGCTATACAACTCGAAAATATACGCGACAGCCTGACCACGGTTTACAATCAATTGATTGCTACCCTGGACACACAAATGCCTCTTGAAGTAAGCGACACCAGTGAACAAATCCTTGATTTCCAAGCGATTCAACAAAAACTAAAACCCAATGAAGCTTTTGTTGAGTATTTCTGTGGCTCAAATGATATCTATGCTTTTGTCTTTACTGCTCATTCAAAGCAAATGATTCATCTGGGCCCTAGTTCGCTTGTCAAGCGCCAAGTGGACCTCTTTTTACAGACCGTTTATCAGCAAAAAGAGTCTTGGTATCGCGCTAGTAGTCAACTCTACCAGCTTTTATTTCAACCACTACAGACAAAGCTGCAGGGTGTTGATCATATTTGGATGGTGCAAGATGGTTTTCTGTCGGGCATCCCTTTTCAGGCATTATGCCACCCGCAAAAAGAGTGGGATCGCGACTTTCGGTCATTGCACTATTTATTATCAGATTACAATATTCATTATCATCATTCGGTCAGGGCTTGGTTGCAAGAAACAGCAGCTCCCAATATTCAGGCTTCTGTTTTTGCGATGGCTCCTGTTTTTGGTGCAGACAATCCACTACCTGATTCTTTCCATTTGCCAGTTTTAAATCGGACACCAGCTCTTTTGAAAGACATCAACAAGTACTTTTCCGGTCGTTTTTTACTGAACTCGGAAGCACAGGTCGATACTTTTCGGAATTCATTTTCCACTTTTCCGATTCTTCATCTTTCGACACATACGCTCATCAATGAGTCTGTTCCCTTGTATTCCCGCATCCTTTTGTCAGCGGATGCCAATCAGCCGCCGTATATCGAGCTTCAGGAATTGTATGGACTTCAGGCCATTTCCACCAACTTGGCAGTGCTCGGTTCTTGTCAGTCGGGTGCCGGAAGCAGTACATCTGGCGAAAGCCTGAATGGCCTGGCCTACGGCTTTAGCTACCTGGGAATTCCGAGTGTTATTTATTCGCTGTGGTCGGTAGACGAACAAGCGACCAATCAACTCTTGCGTCGATTTTATAAATACTTGAGTAAAGGATTATCCAAATCAGCGGCTTTGCGTCAAGCACAGCTCGACTATTTGCAGCAAGCTGATCCGGAATCGGCCAGTCCGTTTTTTTGGGCGGCATTTGTGCTCAATGGACATGACCACCCTTATGAAATTGAACGACAAAATCCCACAAGCCCTTGGTGGTGGCTTGCAGGATCACTCAGTCTGATACTACTCTATTGGTTTAGCCGAAGAATAAAAACTTCGGTTGTTTCAAATCCTTCAAAAGCGCGTTAATTTTTTCTTTCAGATAGTGTTTTTCGGGTCTCTCTAACAATTCTTTTCCGATAGCTTGTGCTTTTTCCACTTCTTGTTGATGAAGATAAATAAGCATCATTTGGTAACGAGCTTGGAAATAATCGTCGTACAATTCAGGATAAGGCTCGATGTACTGATACATTTCCAGGGCATCATGCCAGCGCTTTTCGGTCTGTGCTTTTTTTGCTTTGCGCAAAATCGCTTTATTCTCGGCTACTTGTCCGGTGCTTCCCATGAGAACGACCTCTGGCATTGGTGTTTCATATTTGGCTTCGAGTCTAGTCCAGTATGTTTGTTGATTGTAAGTAAGCCAGCCAAAACTTAGCAAAATAGCGATGCTAGCTGCGATGGCCAGAGGCTTACGCCAGTTGGGTTTGGCTTGTTCTTTATGTAATTCGGTTTTGAGCCAGGCGCGCATCTGCTCTCGTTCAAAAGCCTTGATGCCTTCGACGATTTCTCTCTGCTCCTCCTGTCCTCCTTGTGGCGATGATTCTTTGTTCATGGCTCGTCTTTGTGCGTGATAATAAAATAGTTGTTAGTCTTTGTTGACCAGCATTTGTTGTAGTTTTCGAATGATTCTTCTTTTTTTGTCTTTTGCGGAGTCTGCATTTTTGAGGCCCAGTTCCCGGGCAATATCATCCATCCCCCAGCGGTGAAAATAAAAGAGTGTCAATAAACGGGCTTCGTCTTCTGGCAGTTGTTCCATCAGCAATTTGACTTGCATGGCCTGGTCTTTTGCCAACTCATGTTGGCCCGGATCGAGAAACTGCGGAATCGTATAAGCGATTTCTTCGTGTTTTTCGCGATGCCGTTTTTTCTCATTGACCAAATTAATCGCTTTGCGTTTGGCAATCAGCATTAGATAATTGAAGATTGAAGCTTCTTCTTGATAATTGTTGTTGACTACATTTTCATAAAAAGCGATAAAGGTGTTCGCAACAATATCTTCTAGTTCCATTTCATTCAATGAAAACTGCGAACGCAAGGTTCGGAACATGCGTTTCCAGTAGGCACGCTGCAATTTTGCCAGTCCGGCCATCTGGCCTTGTTGCAATTCTTTAATGACTTTTTGTATCCGCATACATTAGGGTATCAAATGAATCCACAATGGGTAAGTCATAAGTTTATATTTTTTTCACCGCAGCAATGGCAAAGATCAAAAAAGTAGTCAAAAGGATTCCTCCCGGCAAAATAGCTCCCAAGTAAAAGGCCAACAAAGTAGTGATCATAACCGAAGCAGCAATAAACCAAGCGATTTTACGTCTGGTATCTCCAAATTGCAGGGCCCAAATGCCCAATACAGCTAGACCGAGTAGATGTAGCGATGGTAAAACGAATAATACCGGAAAGATTTCTTTCAGAAATGATCTGGCATTTGATTCCAGTATTAATCCACTCACATATTGGGTGCCACTTGCGTGAAAACCGGCCATGAGTAGCAATAAGATGCTACCCGTCAGGTGCACAACTTTTATCCATTTGGCTGATTTGAGGGTATTTTCCATAAGGCTGTTATTTCCAGTCTATTTGCGCGGAAGCGTAAAAATCAATGCCCATCGCTTTCAGCCGAGGAGCCATAGTGGCGAGTCGTACGCGGTAGTCTTCCCATTTGCGTAAAGCAGGAGCCGTCCAACCAATTTCAGCATGCCCCATAATTCTGGGGAAAACCATATACTCCAATTCATCCAGATTGGTGATGGTCTCGGTCCAAAGTGGCGCTTCAATCCCGATCAGATGTTCTTTTTTGATGCCCGCTTGCAAGCTGGCTGGGTCCCAGCGGTAAGCGCTATCCACCTCCACATAAGCGGCCCAGTGTAGACCTAGCTGCGTGGTGGAGTCGTATTGCATATCGAGGTAGGCCTTTTTGGCAGGACTAGCCAGCACTTTAGCGCCTTTTTTGATGGCTTTTCTGGCATTTTCGGGAGCAGCCCACCATTGTACAACGGTAGTAGTATCAATATCGGCATGAGCAATTTCGTCCCAGCCCATCATTTTTTTATTATGCTTGCGCAAAATCTGTTGAACACGATTGATAAACGGAATATAATCTTCCAATGGCGTGACGTGTGACTCGTCGCCACCAATATGGATATACGCTCCTGGCGTCAAGGCTGCCAGTTCGCGGATAACATCGTCTACAAATTGGTAGGTTACTTCTTTGTCGGTACAAAGCGTGCTAAACCCCACCTCCGTACCGGTATACAAAGCGCTGGCTTTGCCATCGCAATTGAGTTCTGGGTAAGAAGCGAGGGCAGCGTTGGTATGGCCTGGCATGTCGATTTCGGGTATGATGGTAATAAATCGTTCTGCGGCATAAGCAACCATATCCGCATATTCTTGCTGGGTATAAAACCCTCCTTGGCCACCACCTACCTGCGTACTACCACCAATTTCGGTGAGTTTTGGCCAGCTTTTAATTTCGATTCGCCAGCCCTGGTCATCCGCCAAATGTAAGTGCAATTTGTTCATCTTGAGCATAGCGAGGTAGTCGATAAACACTTTAACATCGGCAGGCTTGAAAAAGTGGCGAGCGACATCCAGCATCGCTCCGCGATGTGGGTATACCGGGGCGTCGACGATACGGCCAGTGGCGACACGCGTGGTATCAGTTGGCTCAAAAGGCAATAACTGGCGTAAGCTTTGAATGCCATAAAAAAGGCCTGCGGCCTCTTTTGCCTGCAAGTAGAGGCCCTCTTCTGTGATTTCCAACAAATATCCTTCTGCACCGAGTGAGTCTGGCCCATTTAGCGAAAGCTGAATCCCAGCCTGCTCCATTTCACCAGTTCGAATATCAGACTGCAACCCCAAGGCTTGAAGCTGTTGCTGCAAATACTGGCCAAGAGTGTCCAATTTGCCGGAAGGTGTAGTCAGATAAATAGGTGTGACTGCGTCGAAGCGATAAGATTTGCCGAAAGGCGTAACTGATTGTGGCTGAGGAATGAGTGCAGATTCGGTGAGATTCATGGGTACAACGGGAGGCTGTGCACAAGACCAGAGACAAGCCAGGAGTACAAGAAGGGAAAAGCGAAGCATAGGGTGTTTTGATTTTCAAGATAGCAAAAAAACAAATGGCCCTTCCTGTTGGGAAAGACCATTTGAGCAAGAAACCCCATGTTATTTTTAGGCATTAGCTGCGTTTGCCACCACGCTTGCCTTTTCTTTTGCCGCGTTTTGGCTGTAATTCTTGGTACTTGGCATATTGTTCGTCGCTGAGTAATTCCTTGATTTGTTCGTCTTTTGCAGTTTGTAGCGCTTTCAGTTGCTCGCGTTTTTCGGAGCGTTCGAGTTCTTGCGCACGTAGTTCTTTTGCTTTCGCAAAAAAGTCTTCCTCGATTTGTTTGAAGGACGTAGCAGTAGCCTCATCTAAGTTTAGGTCGGTGACCATTTTTTCGATGCGTTCTGCACGTTTTTCTGGATTTGGTTCTTTTTTTGCTTGTGCAAAAGTGGTGAAAGAAAGCAGCATCAAAGCTGCCAGGGTGAAAATTCCTTTTTGGATCATGTTTGGAAATTTTTGATTGTTTTAATTACTAAACACCCTTTAGACAAGCGGCTTTCGCCAAACCTTCCCCAGCTTTTCTTAAAACTTTGTTAAATCAAAATCTTAGCCCATACTCCACAAAAAACCATTATACAAAAACCGCACTAACTACTATATATCAATTACTTAAAAACACATACTACTCAAAAAACAGTGAGAATACCCCTAAAAATGTCTTTTGTGAATAAATCTAAAGGTGGCATTTTTGAGCTATAACCATAAACAGTAACACCTTTAGTTATGAACACCATCAATCGGAGATCGCCGAAAATCCAGAACAGAGTAGGCAACACACCTTTATTTCACTTTAAAACCTTTTTTATGAAAAAGATTTACTTAGCT
>JALEHC010000428.1 GCA_022763215.1 Saprospiraceae bacterium | reverse complement strand
TCGATCAATCCAAGAGTTGACACTTTGTTGCCAATCCAAAGCATGGTCGTTGTTACATCACCGATAGGAGACCAAGCACCACCTGCATTAGCACCAATTACAGCCAAACTGACAAACCAGATTCGTTCACTTTTATCTGGAACCAGTCGTCTAAGTAATGATACCAAGACAATTGTAGAGGCTAAGTTGTCAAGAGTTGCAGAAAGGAAAAAAGCCAGGATACAAATGATCCAAAGCATCGTCTTCTTACTTTGAGTCTGAATTCGATTGGTAATCACCGAAAAACCACGGTGCAAATCAATTAATTCAACAATGGTCATCGCACCAATAAGGAAAATCAGAATCTCAGCTGTTTTACCAATATGGTGAAGCAAGACGGGCAACAAGCCCTCTTCATAATAGTCGGCTCCATGTGCTACATGACCATGGTGATCGACAACATCCATATGTCCAAGAGAAACGAAAGCCCAACACAAAGACCCCATCAAAAGGGCGGGAACTGATTTGTCGAGGCGAAGTGGGTGTTCAAATACAATGGCTACATAGCCGATAATAAAACACAGAATAACTCCAATTAGCATAAGGTTAGTCTTTAGTAAGGAAAAAACCAAGGGGCATTTTCCTGATTTTTTGTTTGTGGTGTTGCTGAATTTTAGTGCAAGCTAAAAGTGACTTGCTAAACACTGGTAAAATTAAAATAATATTCCAGCTGTCAGAAAAAATGAATGTCAATATTGAATAAATAAAGAAGATTGGAACTACAAATAGCCTTTCTTGTTAAGAATAAAGAAAATATGTTTTGTAAATCTCTTTATAATTAAAGATGTTCCTTAATTTTGGCGGTTGAAAAAAGCAGTTTTGCTTTAAATTTTTTTGAATATGGTAAAAATCGGTAATGTAGACCTGGGAGATTTCCCTTTACTTCTAGCACCCATGGAAGATGTGAGCGATCCGCCTTTCCGTGCTTTGTGTAAGGAGCAGGGATGTGATATGATGTATACCGAATTTATATCTGTGGAGGGCTTGATTCGCGATGCATCCAAAAGTGTTCAAAAACTGGACATTTATGATGAAGAACGCCCCATTGGTATACAAATCTTTGGAGCGGAGATTGATTCGATGCGCCGCGCCGCTGAAATCGTGGAAGAAGCACAGCCGGAAGTGCTCGATATTAATTATGGTTGTCCGGTAAAAAAGGTGGTCTGCAAAATGGCTGGGGCTGGTATTTTACAAGATATCGACCGCATGGTAAAACTAACCGATGCGATCGTAAAATCTACGAACTTACCCGTCACTGTCAAAACCCGCCTTGGTTGGGATGATAATACGAAGTATATCGAAGAAGTTGCCGAAAGGCTTCAAGACGTTGGCATTAAAGCTCTTTCTATCCACGGACGTACACGCAAACAAATGTACAAAGGGGAGGCTGATTGGACTTTGATTGGTAAGATCAAAGAAAATCCGAGAGTACATATTCCAATCTTCGGAAATGGAGATATCGACAGCCCTCAGAAAGCAGCACTGTATCGCGATCGATATGGTGTAGATGGTATTATGATCGGCCGTGCGACTATCGGTTATCCATGGATTTTCAGAGAGATCAAGCATTATTTTAAAACAGGTGAAATTTTGCCACCTCCAACGATTCACGAACGGGTTGCTGCCTGTAAACAACATTTGTTACATTCGATTGAATGGAAAGGAGAGAAGCTGGGAATATTGGAAATGCGTCGTCATTATACCAATTATTTCCGCGGATACCAACATATAAAAGTATATCGCAAAGAACTTGTAACGCTGGATAATCCACGAGACATTCTTGGCGTACTGGATCAAATCGAAGAACGTTACTCAAACTCAGAAGCACTGACTTCTTCTGCTTCTGCCTAAAAGGACTTTAGCTAGTGGTATTTGACATTCAAAAGCACGAAAGAGAAATCTTTAATCTGATCGGCGAAGTGGGCCATGAATTAGGCTTTCCGGTTTATGTGGTGGGAGGCTATGTGCGCGATCGACTGCTGGCCAGGCCATCTAAGGATATTGACATTGTTTGTGTTGGTAGCGGAATTCGGCTTGCGCAAAACGTAGCTGCTAAATTGCGACCTATTCCAAGGGTAACGGTATACAAACGCTTCGGCACTGCTATGCTCAAAACCAAAGACCTGGAAATTGAGTTTGTCGGCGCTCGTAAAGAATCTTACCGAACAGATTCCAGAAAGCCTTTTGTAGAAGAAGGTTCTCTGGAAGATGACCAAAATCGTCGTGATTTCACCATTAATGCATTGGCTGTAAGCCTAAATAACAAAGACTTTGGTACCATAATTGATCCTTTCGGTGGCTTACATCATCTGGAAGAAAAAATTATAAAAACACCTTTAGAGCCAGGCAAGACTTTCTCTGACGATCCTTTACGCATGATGCGTGCGATTCGGTTTTCTACTCAACTAAATTTTCAGATTACGCCCAAAACGCTGGAAGCGATTGCTAAACATCGCAACCGCATTAAGATAATCTCCAAAGAACGAATTACCACAGAGCTCAATAAGATCATCATGGCTCCTAAGCCTTCTATCGGATTCAAATTGTTATTTGATACGGGCTTACTCCATTTGTTTTTTTCAGAAATGGCAGACCTCCAGGGAGTTGATATAATAAATAATCGAGCACATAAAGATAATTTTTACCATACTTTAGAAGTACTCGATAATATTTGTAAAAATACCAACAATCTTTGGTTGCGGTGGGCTGCGATTATGCATGATATTGCTAAACCTCCGACCAAACGATTCCATCCTGAGCATGGTTGGACATTTCACGGCCACGAAGCGCTAGGCGCTGCTATGGTTCCTCGGATCTTCAGAAGATTGCGACTTCCGATGGACCACAAGATGAAGTACGTACAAAAACTGGTTCGACTACACCTTCGTCCTATTAGTTTGACCAAAGAGAATATAACAGATTCTGCCATTCGCCGTCTTCTATTTGAAGCAGGTGATGACATTGATGATTTAATGATTCTCTGTGAAGCAGATATTACTTCCAAAAATCCCAAAAAGGTTAAACGCTACCTTGAAAATTACGAATTGGTTCGAGAACGACTGGTACAAGT
>JALEHC010000427.1 GCA_022763215.1 Saprospiraceae bacterium | reverse complement strand
TATGAACAAGTAAAATTTTATAGGGTCAGCACAAAATAATCTCCTAATTATCTTATCATCAATTAGTTCAATCATTTTGTACTGACAAATTTTACTTATTCATAATTTTGATCCGTCACTTAGCTGGTAAAGCGCTTGCCATTTACCGAAAGGTAAACAACAAGCACTTTTTAGTATTTAATGTCGCTGACAAGCACACTGAGCAGGCATCCAGCTTTTGCTGTCGCCCATTAAAGGATATGCATTGCCGCTGCCTTCCAATTCAAAATAAAATGGTCGACGTTGGTTGTCGTAATTACCTGTTTCATTCATACTGGCGGCATCATACAAGCGGCCATTAATCATGGTATACTTTATAAACTCAGAATTACGGATATCTTCTAAAGGATTTTTGTCGAGTACCAATAAGTCGGCTAGTTTTCCTTCTTCAATTGATCCGATTTGCGAACCCATTCCCAGGTATTCAGCACCATTGATCGTCGCTGATTGAAGGGCTTGCATATTGCTCATGCCTCCTTGCTGAAGCATCCACAATTCCCAATGTGCTCCCAAACCCTGCAATTGGCCATGAGCACCCAGATTGATATCTACGCCTGCATCCTGCAATTTTTTCAAAGATTGGGAAGTCAGGATATGACCATTATCGTACTCTTCATCCGGAATCATGGTGCGATGTCTGGCTCGTGAATCTACAATCGCTCGTGGTGTAAAGGTCAACAGGCGATCTTTTTCCCAAACCTTTGTATTCTGATACCAATAATATTCACCATTGACGCCACCGTAGTTTACAATTAGCGTTGGTGTGTTGTGAGTAGCTGTATTTGACCAAAATTGAATGACATCATTGTGCAGTGGTGCTACCGGGATATTGTGCTCTACTCCTGTATGACCATCAGCCACCATGCTCATATTGTGATAAAAGAAAGAACCACCTTCCGGATAAACCATAATATCAAGCTCACGAGCTGCCTGAATGACTTGCTGACGTTGATCTCTTCTCGGCTGGTTATAGCTTTTTACAGAAAAAGCGCCATAAGCTTTGGTCCGACGAATGGCAGAACGTGCATCATCTAGGCTATTAATAACGGCCTTGAAGTCGCCTTCGGCGCCATACAGAATCGTACCGGTTGAGTACAACCTTGGCCCCACCATGTTGCCGGCTTTGATCATCTCTGAATGAGAGAAAATCATTTCTGAATTAGAACTTGGATCATGGGCAGTTGTCACTCCGTAAGCTAAGTTGGCATAATAATACCAGTTTTGTTGTGGGCTTAATCCATATCGGAAATCACCTAAGTGTCCATGTACATCTACAATACCTGGCATGATCGTTTTGCCACTACAATCAATTACCTTAGTACCTCTTGGTATGGTTACCTTTCGGCCAACCTTTTTGATCATGTTTCCTTCCACAAGTACTGTTCCGTTTTCGATGACTTTATCTCCATCCATCGTAATAATTCGGGCGTTTGTGAAAGCAATTTGCCATTGAGGCGTATCGTAAGGCAGTGTCAAGTCAATTTTAAGGCCAGTGCTATCGATCGGAGGGAGGCTATCAAGTGATCCGTCCAAAAACTCAAATCTTTCCGTTAATTTGTCGGAGAAATAGGTATTTCCAAGGGTCCAGAATAATTCATCACTATCTTTTGACCAATGAATATTGATACCTGCATCTTTGGCTACCTGTGCCACAGGTACGGCTTTTGTATTAGCAGAAATACCAACCGCTTGACCTGGTCGAGGCATCGGAGCTACATAAACTTTATATAATTCAGACCAAGCAATCCATTTGTTATCGGGGCTGGGAACAAAACGCTGTGCATACTTACCAGAAAACAATTTCTGATCGTCTTTACCATTCAATTTTATCTGATGGTAGGCTTTTGTAATGGCTCCAAACAAGAAGCCGCCTTTCTGATAAAGGATATGCTCCCCATCCGCACTAAATACTGGGTATTCACCGCTTGCGGTTACCATTTCCGGTTTTCCACCGTTTGCGTCGATCAGATAAATACCTGGTTTGTTGGTATGCGTATACCCCTGATGTACGTTGCCGCCATCCTTTCGGTAAACAATTTGCTGTCCATCTGGCGAAAATGCTGGGGTGCGATAAATTCCTTTTTCAGTAGTTATTTTAGTGGATTGACCGGTACGCAGATTCCTTTTCATGACCGCACCTTTTTCGATATCATCCCAAGTCACATAAGTCAGGTATTGGCCATCGGAAGAGAAGGAAGGTTCGAACTCAAAATGGGTACCGCTGGTCAGTCTTTGTGGTTTGCCTCCACGCGATTCGGTAGCCCCGCCCGGCAAATCCATTTTCCACAGATAACCAACCGCACTGAATACCAACATTTTCTGATCTGGTGAGGTGACGGCATGACGGATTACATTTACCCCAAAGTCTTTTTCATAAGCAGGGTTTTTGAATTCAACCGTTTCGGCCAATTTGTGGGTTGCTTTTACCTGAAAAGGAATATCACTGGCTGAACCATTATTGACATTCACTTTCTTGATTTTGCCCTGCGCCCAAATCACGATATGCTGGTCGTCTGGTGTCCAATCAAAGCCGGTATACGCACCAAAAATGGCCCAAGCTTCCTGTTGGTCTTTACTCAAATTGTTATAGATCGGAAAGTTTTCACCAGTTGCTATATCGTAGATAAAGAGCACACTTTCCGTTCTGACCCGGCGGACATAAGCTATTTTGCTGCCATCATTAGATACTTGTGGCCGGCAGGCACCACCTGGCCCGCTAATCAGGGTTTTCAGTTCACCAGTTTCTGTATCGTATCTTCTGATTACATAAATCTGGCTATTCGGATCTTTATTGTATTGAAAATACCCGCCTGGGTACATGTCTTCGCTGAAGTAGACGTATTTGCCGTCAGGCGAAACACTCGGCTCATTGACGTCCTGTTGGTCGTTTTTGCGTTTGGTCAACTGTATACCGCTACCACCTGTGATATGGTACATCCAAATTTCACCAGCTCCGAGTGATCGCTGGGAAGTGAAGTGTTTTCTCGCCACAAAATACTGGCCATCTGGCATCCAAGCTGGATTATTGAGCAAGCGAAAGCTCTCTTGGGTTAATTGCTTAGCATTTTGGCCATCGACGTCCATGCGCCAGATATTGTCTCCGCCACCTGCATCACTGGTAAAGAGGAGCGTCTTTCCGTCTGGACTAAACCGAGGTTGTACCTCCCAAGCCAAGCCGCTGCGAATAGCCTTGGGCGTGCCGCCTGTAATCGGCATGGTATAAATATCGCCGAGCATATCAAAAGCAATGGTTTTTCCATCGGGACTTACGTCCAAATTCATCCAAGTACCTTCTGAAGTAGTGAAGGATACTTCTTTAAAATCGCCAGGAGGATTATTGACATCCCATTTGTCTTTTTCCTGAGCATATACAAAGTTCGTTAGGCCTTGCAAAATGCAAAGGCCAAGCAGTATCAAACGATTCATCCGTATTATAATTTTTGTTTCGCGGTGAAGATAGAGAAGAAATGGGGTAAAATTGGCAATTGGAAAATAAAATTATGAAGCCTTACCCACGGCGGTGTGCCAGCTTAAAATATAGCTGCGTAAACCAATTGCGAATTTGCTGCCACGTTTGCTTGAAAAATGCTTTAATCTTATGATCCCGAATATTGCGGATATCCTCGATATAGTAGACCATAACGACAAAAGCGATCAAAAACAAAGCTGCGCCAATCGCCGATTCCAACGGTGTCAGGCTTTTGCGCCAAAGCTGCGCCAATCCAAGACCAAACCAGCTACCATACAAAATGATGTAATGAACACTGTAGATGGCAAGTGTTTCGCTACCAATTTTGGTAAGTAGTTTGGGCACTTTCGTAAATACTATGCACAAACTGACTACAATAGACATAACAACAAATACATGACCTAATCGCCAAAACAGATAGTTATTGTTAAAAAGTCCAGGTAAGTTTTCAAGCCCAGTAAGTTGGTGAAGCGCTACCAGTCCAGTCCAGGAATGATAGTGTAGCAGCAGACCCAATCCCATCAAAAAGGCAGGGAAATACCATTTGAAAGCCAATTGCTGGTTGTGATGCAACCACCCACCCATTAAGCCCCCCAAAAAGGTAAAACCTAACCACGGAATAGGGGTGAAAATAGACCCATTTGCTTTGCTCATATATTGCTCCAAAAATAGGGGCAATCCACTCCAGTCCATTGCTTTTACTTGTGGACTGTAATAGAAAACGAGCAATCCGGATACCGCAAGCAACCCAACAAAAGGCAATCGAGTATGATAGCTGAAGACAAACAGGCCGATAATACCGAGAATAGCCAGCCCAATGCAATGCAGCACATCTACCGCAAGGTACCAATCAGAAAAGTGGCCAGACAGTAAAACGAAAAAATTGAGGTGCAACAAATAGCCAATGAATATGATATAGAGGCCTCGTCGAATTCCTTTCTTTACCCGAATGTTTTTATAAGGATTGGCATCTTGTTTCAGCAAGAGGAAGACAAAAATCAGACCAGTTGTAAAGAAAAAAATAGGAGCTGTCATGCCACGCATAAATTCCCAAATGGCATACAAGGTATAGTCCGTGCTTCGGTAAGAAGGGTGAAGCATGGTATCAATAAAATGTCCCTGCAACATCATTAAGATGGCGTATGCGCGGAGTACATCAATAAAAACAACGCGCTTTCGGGGGAGTTGAGCTTGAGTATCGATGTCCAATAATTAAATGAGCCGATACGATACCTAGTGTTGGAGTATCGGAAAAAAATGTTGTGTTGTTCCAGTGAATGCTGGGCCTATAATGTAAGTGGATAGAGAATTAATCATCCTAATAGCAAAAATACATAAAGTTTTTCTAATCAGATATATATTTTAGGTTCGTTCATCGAAAGCCCAGAAAAATAAGCCAAACGGCCACTATTTTTTGTTAGTTTTATACATAGCAATTAGCCACTACTTTGCACCAATACCAAGGCTGATTACAAGCTTAATTTTCTTATTCAAATAAAACTAAAATATGAGAAACCTGGTTTTTACCTTGATTGCTGCCCTGGCAATATTGACCTTCGCTTGTCAACCTGCTTCGCAGGAAGGAGGCGACGAGCCTACAAATACTAATTATCCTAAGATGAATGTAAATTATCCTGAAACAAAATCAGTGGAACAAGCTGATGATTATCACGGTACTTTGGTTAACGATCCTTATCGCTGGTTGGAAATTGATACCGCTGCGGAAGTGGAAGATTGGGTGAAAGCCCAAAATAAAGTAACCTTTAACTATCTGGAAAATATACCTTTCCGTAAGAAAATTGAAGAGCGTTATACCGAGCTTTTCAATTATCCTAAGCTTTCTTCGCCTTTTCGTGCAGGTGATTACTATTTCTTTTACAAGAATGATGGCTTGCAAAACCAATCTGTGATTTATTATCAAAAAGGATTGGATGGCGAGCCAGAAGTATTTATTGATCCGAATGCGCTTTCCAAAGATGGAACTGTTTCCATCAATATTCTTGGTTTCTCGCCTGAGCACAAATATGTAGCTTATTCACAATCCGCTGCCGGATCTGACTGGCGCGAAATTCGCGTCATGGAAATTGAAACGAAAAAAGAAACGGGTGATCGCCTGGAATGGGTGAAGTTTTCCGGGGCTTCTTGGACGGATGAAGGCTTTTATTACAGCCGCTACCCAGAACCAGCAGAAGGCATGGAATTATCTGGTAACAACCAGAACC
>JALEHC010000426.1 GCA_022763215.1 Saprospiraceae bacterium | reverse complement strand
GATGTTATTCTCATGGACCTCAAGATGCCCGTCATGGACGGGCTGGAAGCAACCGAAAAAGTCAAAGCAAGTTACCCGGATATCAAAATCATTTTGCTGACGACCTATAACGAAGAACGACTGATCAACCACATGATGAAGGTCGGTGCTAATGGATATTTACTCAAAAATGAAGAACCAGAAATTCTGAAGGCAGCCATCGAATCGGTATATGAAAAAGAATTTTATTTCAGCGACTACGTTTCCAAGGCTTTGCTAAAAGGTATGCAACAAAAGCAAACGGAAGTGCGGCCTTGGAAAGGGACTGATCAGACAGAATTAACAAAACGGGAAGTGGAAGTTCTACAGCTCATTTGCCAGGAATATACCTCATCTGAAATCGCAGACCAATTATACATCAGCCCGCGTACCGTTGAGAATCACCGTAAAAGTCTGCTCAGCAAAACGGGTGTTCGCAATACCGCCGGACTGATCATTTTTGCTATTCGAAATCAAATCGTGGAATTATAAATGGCTATTGTTCTTTTGCCATACATTTGGCATACAACGCATTCGTTCGGGGACTTTTAGCCATCCATATTCCGGCTGGATGAATGGCCACTCGCTTTTTCGTTTGTCGGATGTTAATCATTTTTCGCACACTCCGCTCGGTCGTAAGTTGTGCTTTTTGTACAGGTATCGACCTTACGGCAATCGAGTCTGAACTAGAGGCAGCAATACGCAAATCCTGTGCAGATAAGCAACAAGTAACCGTCATAAATAATAGCAGGCAGCATAAGTTTCTCATAGGTGATGTTTAGGTTCTTTCTGCTACAAATATGAGGGAGATCAAAGCCGCGAAAACAGCCCAGAATCAGGCATTTGGGAAGATTGACCAGTAGTAATTATTTTTTGCGGCTTTCAGCTATTGAGCTGCGTATGCGTAAAAATACCTAGTGAATGGCGGGATCAACAGATAAAAATTTAATCCGTCCTCTTATTTAGTGGGACAAAAAAAACACCCAACCTGCCGTTTGCAAATTGGGTGTTCCATTGTTACTTTTTCAATTTCATTCTAGCTTTCTTCTGCCAGACTTTTTTGCATGGCTTTTCTGATCTCTTCAATCAAATAGTCATATTCATGCGTTTCCGGGAATACCGACAACAATATGCCGGCACTATCCAGTTGTTTTTGCAGGCTTTCTTTTTCGCCTTTCGGCAAACAATACGACCAGATAAACTGCGCCAACGCTCTCACATCAGCCGAAAAATACAACAAGTCGATGCCTTTGCTCAATTGCATCAACGCTTGCAAGATATGAGCCGCATCCACATCGTGAATACCTTTGGTGTACCCTTCCTGGTATCGTTTCCCTGCTTCCTGACGCACCACTTCCATGATATCTTCCAGCGAAGCCTCTGGTTTTAATTGCTTGGTTTTAAAAATCTGATAAGCCAGATATTCAGACCGATAAACATCTTCATTTTCAGATACTAGCGCCTGATTCCACACTTTGCGATGCTCGTTCAGCGCTGGATCGGTGATTTCTTCATAAAAATCGGTTCCGGTCAAGTGGAAATACAACTTGCCCTCGCGTTCTACGATTGTCAAATCTAGTGCCTGTACGTTTACACTAAAGTGGTGCTGACCGAGTTTTAGCACATTTTCGCCTTCCACAAACAAATCCTGCTTATCGCGCAGTTGTCGGATAGCTTCCTCCTTGAGCGTTTTTAGGCGAGTTTGCAGGCCATTGGCCTTATTGCTGTCATCTAACTCCTTCAGCTGATCAATCAGATCACGGACCTTATCGACCATCAAATCAGAAGCAAAAAACGCATTGATCTCATTGACCTCTTTAAACGTCTTTGAGCGATTCTGAATACCATTTAGTATACGTTCACCGGCGCGTTGCAGAGCTGCAGTTCGATTATTGAGTGCTTCCAGCAACTGCTTTTTGCGATTTTCAAAAGCAGCATAAATTTCTTCGCGTTTCTCTGCTACCTGATCGATAAACTCGTCAAATTCTGCGAATTTACTTTCAAGCTCTTCGAGCTGAATCATCAACTTGGTCAGAAAATCATCGCACTTTTGTGGCGTATTCGCTACATCCAGATAATTGATAATGGCCTGATCAAGCAATTTAAACTGAGCATTGAATTCTGCGACGGCCTCTTTCCCCATCAGCTCTTTCTGCCGTCTTCGTACAGCCGCTTTTACTTGGTTGAGCTGGGCATACATGGCAGAAATATTGTCGAGTATGCGGGTCGTCTGAGTAGCATCATCAATTTTTAGGTTACTGACAATATCTATCATCAATTGCAACTCCTCTCCTATCTGATCAATAGCTTCTTCCAGCTCTTTTCCGGCTTTCGCCGAATGCACCTCTTCCAGCCCAGACCGGCAGCTTTCTATTTTTTCTTCATACGGTTGAAGGGCATCATCTTGCAACAAAAAACCAACACATTCCTCTGACAGACGCTCTGCCATTTTCGCAGCCTCTTCTTCCAATTGCTCGATAAGTTGAGGTTTGGTATAACGCAGGTCTTTCAGACCGATAATTTCACCTCTGATTGTCCGTAGTTCAGCTAGTTTGGCTACAAACAAATCAATACTATCAAATGATTGTCGTTTGACCTGTTGGAACAAATCCAATGCCTGACTACGTACTTTTTCAATGGTTTCCTCGGTATTGCGCTGTATGCTCACCTTCTTTTCGTACTCTTCAATGGCGGCATTAGCCGTCTCTCGAATTTGCGAAAGCGGTTCGCTCAATTGGAATGTTTCGGCATTACTGATCCAGTAATAGCTATCGATAACATCGGTGGCTTTTTTGGCCAGATCAGCGTACAAACCAGCATAGCTATCGTCTTTATTAGCCAGTGTAAGTATTTCATAACACTCCGACATGGCCTTTACGATATCTTTATTACCGATTTTGTACAGAAAAGTATCCGTATGCTCTGAAGGGACTTCGTCGCCTGAGACGAAGGGCGTTTGCCAAATTTGTACGACATGGTGCTTGGTTGGTTCTTCCTCTGCACGGAAATAGGCAAGCTCTCCATTTGGAAAAATGGAATACCCATGGCAAATAATGGGCGTTTGTACAGTTTGCTCAATCAGGTTATAGTGGAGCAATACATAAGTACCTTTATGATGATTGTAAAAAACATAGAGATAATCTTCTCCGTTTGGCGAAACAATTCGCTTCTTAAACTGCTTTTGCTTCAGCTCCGGATCAAAGATTTTAAAGTCGCCCGTTTGCAAGTAATAGCCGTTTGCAAAAATCAACCCATGTCCATCCGGTAATAAAACCCCACTATCTTTTAAGGCATCAATTCGCTGTACTTGCTGAATTTTTTCATTATAAACGAAGTAGCGGAAATCTTCCTGATAAGGTCTGATTCTTAAAGCAATCAGGTTGCCAAGGTCGGCATAGAAATATTCGGCATCATCCAGCGTCTGGTCTTTCATATCCACTTCTTCCCGATAGATTCCCAGACCATCATCGGTATTATCTTCCACTTTAATGGTCAAATCGCCGCCCACTGTTTCCACAAATACCCGATCCATGATAGAGATATGTGGATGTTCGCCCAATCTTTGCATATCTCGATGAGCCCGCACCCACTTAAATTCATATTGTTCGGGGGCTTTGACTTCATGATCACTACGAGCATCTATATACTCGAGCCGATCTTCAACGATTAGCCACTTGAAGGCTTTAAAATCATTGACGTTACTCGAAATCTGAAAAACCATATACAGATACGTTCCCTGCTGCACAAAACGAGCAAAAAACGCATCTTTATAATATCGATATAGATTCTGAAAATCTACAGCAAACTTTTCATTTTGAATTAGGCTCAAGTCCGTTTCCTGAAAGACATTATCCTGAAAATCATAAATGCTGAATACATCTTTCAATTGAATACCAGACCGCAAACCGATGTGTACGTTGTAACCAAAAATGCAATGATTACCGAGTGCAATGATGTCTCTGGCAACACAGTTATTGCTGGTATTGATACGGTCATTGGCAATCAACTGCGTTTCAATGGCGCCAAAAACTTCTTTTCGGCCACTGTTTAGTTGATCAAGTCGGTTTTTGAGTTCTCCGGTTTGCTTCAGCAATCTGGAGCGGATTATTTCATACGTACCCGATTCCAGCTGTACGTCCTGCTGCTCAGCTATGTTTCCTTCTTTATTTGGGGTATTCGCCATATATGCACAGATTTGAAGTGTTCATCTAATAATACTACTACCCTCTTAAAATCTCCATTTTACCAGCTAAAAAATCATAAAAACTCGACTAAAGGGTAACTAAGTTTTCAGCGCAAGGAATGATCTTAAAAAAGATAAAGATACTCCTGCCGCCGCAATACCTAAGAGTATTTCTGCTAACCATATCGGTAATATGAAAGGTAATAATAACGCACCAAAATAACTCCCTGCTATCCAGCGTGCCCATTTTCCGCCTTTTGCACTCTCTTCCTTCAAATGGAACAACCAACTAATCAATACATAAAAATAACGCAGTAAGGCCGGAAAGAAAATCCAGTCGCCCACCTTTCCTCTCAAAAATAAAATGGTGCTAAATGCCAAAACATACACGACATCCGTTTCCATATCAAAATATGCCCCAATATGGCTTTCCTGTACAAATCGACGAGCCAGCCAGCCATCTACACCATCAAGTATAACCACGATTATGCCAACCAGCGCGATTTGCCAGTCAACCAAATATTCGAAATAGGCAGCCAAAAGCAAAATCACCAAAAGTCGAAGCCCCGTTACCATATTGGCGTAGCCAAACCATGGCCGAAATCGCATCCAGTCACGATAATGAATAAGGACAAAACACAAAAAACTCAATACCACCGCCCAATATAACAGCGGCCAGAAATTCATCGGATAAGCAATTGCCCAACACATAAGCAGTATGGCAGATTGCCAGCGATCCCATAAGATAATGGTATTAGTGCTCATCGAATATGATTCCTTTTGGTTCTATGTCTGGTAGGTCGTGCTTTCCATCACCGAAGGCTTGATACAAGCCTCTGACTAAGATAGAAAATAGGGCTTCGTGATATAAGTGATCTTCCGATTGCATCTTTTTCAGTCCTTCCTCAAAGCCCATTTGCCGAAAGGCTAACTGCAATGCTTCACTTTGACTGATGATATGCACAGGAGTCTGACGGCCGTCTTCTGCTCTGCTAATGACTGGTGGCTGGTGGTCGCCTAATATTACAAATACGTCCTCTGGCTTGGCTTTCGCCAAAATGAACTGCTCCACAAATTCCAATTGGTATCTTATCGCTTCGCGATAATCACTCAATTTGGGTTGCTGGAATATCGAGGAAGAATTTTCCAAGTCTTTGCCTTGGCTTCCATCGTTTAGTTGAGTCCAATCGGCTGCCATAGGTGGAGCCACAAAAGGGTTGTGAGAGTTTTGGGTAATGAAAAACAAAAAGTGTGGTGATTTTTGTTGCGCCATCACTTGCTGGGCAAAACCAAGAGTAAATTGGTCGGGTGGACAAGGCCCAAAACCGTACAGCCGACCAGTATAATCCATGTCTTCGTACTTCATCCACCGATCTAATGCATAAAAGTCTTGATAATCATCCCAGGGTATTTTCATGCCCTTAAATCCGGCTATCGAAGATGGTCGGTAAGTTTGATATCCTTGCTCTTTTAGCCAACGCATCAAGTGCTGGTATTTTCGCATTTCAGGCCGATGCAACAAACTGACATAAGCCCCTTGATCTGGAATATGAAAGCCAAAAAGTGCGGAAGTGTAAGCGATCCAGGAAGCGCCTGCGGTAATCGGCGATTGACTCAGGTGCGTGCAAGACTGCCAGTTTTTTTGCCGTAAGGCAGCCTCCATGCCCTGAAGCTGTTGCAGGTAAGTTTCCTTGAGTTCTGGATGATCATACAAAACTTTACCATAAGATTCCAACACCAGGAAATAGATATTTGGGCGTTTGGCTAAAGCCAAATGCTGGTAAGGTTGATATTGACTAAGCGATTCAAAATCGAAGTTGCGCAAGTAGTTGCGCGTACGCAATGATTGCCGAATGTTGCGGATCAAGGATTGTGTCTG
>JALEHC010000425.1 GCA_022763215.1 Saprospiraceae bacterium | reverse complement strand
CCTATGATAAATTTTGGGAATCGTATGACCAGAAAGTCGACTTTGGTCAGAAATTTCAGTTTTATTTTGTGGTAGCTTGTCCGACACAACAGCCCAACAGCTTTGCAGAGCGCATGGTGTATGAGTTGATACAGGAAGAGTTGGGACTGGAAAACTACAGTGCTATAAACTATGTTCGTCATCCAGATTCCAATCGGGTGAAGATTGAAGATTTGCCGCTAAGGCGAAATGCCAGTAACAGCATACGAGAGTTTAAGAAGTATTTTTTGAGTCGATTTCATTTGCAAGATCAAGAAGTGACCTTAGAACAATACATTGAAACTGGCCTGCCTAATCTGGATTATGAATACGTCACTACGGTGTTTGACCTCAATGCCAGCAAATGGAAAGGCGATACCATGGAGGAATACCTGCAATGGATGATTGAGGTGTTTAGCAAAACGCATCCGGATGTGCCTAATTTTATTTTCTTTTTTGCCATTTTTCTTCGGGATATTCATTTAGATCCGATTAGCTCGGAAAATGCAGCTATTCTGAAGCAGGTCGAAGCCATAGTGAAAAAGAATCCGAAAAAAGCGACGGTCATTTCGCGGTTGCCACCAGTAGAAAAACCTATATTAGAAGACTGGATACGCGACATAGGCGAGCAAAATCAATCGGTTATTGAAGATACCATCAAAGAACTAGTACTGCGATTGCCAAAAGACAAACGAGAACGATTTCAGAAAGAAGGTTTATTGGACATGACCGATATTGAACGATTTCAGGATTTGGTGTATCGCCTGATGCAGGAATAGACTAACAAACCGCAAACAAAGAACTTATGAGTTTTCATTTATACGGAAAAGAAGGCCGGGGTAGTTTACCCAAGTTTGAGATCAATGAACGCCTCAACGATCCGTCTTTGTACAAGCCATCTTCTGCCCTGATTAATGCGGTAAATGTGGCTTTAAATTTGGGGCAGCCACTACTGTTGACAGGCGAACCCGGTACTGGAAAAACCCAATTAGCTTATCATATTTCTTGGTTTTTTCAATTGGGCGAGCCACTGATTTTTAATGCACAAACGACTTCCAATGCGACCGATCTTTTCTATCGGTACGATGCATTGGCGCATTTTCAGTACAATCAGAATAATGCCAAAGCACTGAATGATGACGAAATCGAAAAGCTTTTTGTGCATTATCAGGCTTTGGGTAGAGCTATTATTGATCAAGAGCGAAAGGTCGTTTTGCTCGATGAAATTGACAAAGCACCTCGGGATTTACCCAATGACGTACTCGCTGCGATCGAAAAACTTCGCTTTGATGTACCTGAGATCAATAAAACCTACGAAACTACTGCTGAGAATCGTCCGATTATCATCATGACCAGTAATTCGGAGAAAAACTTACCAGATGCATTTCTGCGTCGGGTGGTTTATTACCATATTCCATTTCCGGATGCAAGTGCACTGCTGGATATTGTTTCGAGTAAAGTCGATGCTTTCGCAAAAGAAGATTTGGAAGTGGTGATTCAGCATTTTGATGGTATTCGAAAAGATAAAGGACTTAAACTGAAAAAACTGCCAGCTACCGCTGAACTGATTTTTTGGGCCAACCTGCTTAAAAAACTGGATTTTAATATTCAGCATCTGACGGAGCCTGATAAAATGGGCGCAGAGGACAAAGAAAAGCTAATGACTTCCTATTCTGTCCTTGCCAAAACCAAGGAAGATATGGAGTCACTGAGAACCCGGATTTACGGAAATAGTCGTCGAAAAAGACGATAAGTAGTTAGACGGAATTATGAACAAGTGAAATTTTATAGGGTCAGCACAAAATAATCGCCTAATTATCTTATCATCAATTAGTTCTATCATTTTGTGCTGACAAATTTCACTGATCCATAATTTTGATCCGTCACTTAATCAATATTATAAAACAGCTACATGCCATCTAATTACACCCATCGATTAATTGCTGAAGTGGTCAGCCAGCTAAGTCTGGAAGGCCATTCGATTGGTGTAGATCAATATCTTGAAATACAAGAACTGCTCAATCGTTTACCAGAAGATTTACCTGAATCGAGCATTAAAGAAATGCTGGTTCCTATACTGGCTACGAGTCCACAAGAGCAGCAACATTTGTATAATCTGTTTGATCAAGTCCAGGCTCGGTACCAGCAAATAGACGCCAACAAAGCAGAGGTAAAGCAAAAAGAATCAAGGGTAAATTTTTGGCGTAACCTAGTGATTATAGCCTTTGTGTTGTTGTTTTTTGCAGCGGGACTGCTGGCTGATTCATTAGTATTTGATTTTTATCAAAATCCGACCTTTGTTTTTGGCTTTTTGGTCTTGGTATTGGGTAGTGTGTTTTTGTTGCGGCAGGTAAAAAGCTGGCCGTGGCGAATTGGCTTGGCATCGGTATACCTCATTGCTGCGGTTTTTGGCAATAGCCTAAAAAACCTGGTGATTGATCAGGCGACAGAAGCATTGGTTCGTCCTTCCTTTGATTTCAAACTGGAAGTCGGGCAAGAAGTCAGGGAAGACATTTATAATGTGAGTCGAGAGCCACTCCAACAAGTTTACTTTGAGCGAGAAAGTTCGTTTACCGTACATGGTACTTTTGAGCTGTTAGATTCATTTCGATTTGCTTATCGAGCAGAAAAACCGACAGTTGACCAAAAGGATACGGTTATTCTGACGTTGGAGACAATTTCTGAAAATAGAAT
>JALEHC010000424.1 GCA_022763215.1 Saprospiraceae bacterium | reverse complement strand
TTTACTTCAAGAAACGGTCCTCCGTTAACGGAGTAGACATACGGCGGTGTTCCATTTTGCGTAAGCAAAGTAAACGAACCATTTTCCGTACCATTATCGTCGGTTTGGGTACTTACTTCCAAGCTCAGTTCCGTTGGCTGCTCAATTTCAAAGCTAATGCTTTGTTCACAATCGTTTTCATCAATGACAACGGCTTCATAAGTACCTGCACTTAGCCCGTTGACCTCTTCCGGATTCACTTCTACTCCACCTAAAAGATACGTATACCCACCTGTACCTCCAGCTGCTGCCAAAGAAATAGCGGCATTATTTTCACCAAAGCAAGCAATTGGTGTTTCTAAAGTCCAATCCAGTTCCAGCGCTTCTGGTTCTTCAACCGTCACTTCAAAAAGTTCCGTACAATTATTTTCATCCAATATCTGAACTACATAATCATTAGCCAGAACATTTGTAAATGATCCACCATCAGATCCCGGAAATCCATTGAGCAAATATTGTAACATACCAGTTCCCCCAGAGCCATTCACCTCAATAATACCTGTGCTTTCGCCAAAACAGGCGATATCCTGTACTTCGATCGTAGCCGTAATTGGCGCAGGATCACTCAATTCGAATTCAAATGTTTGTTGGCAGCCATTGGCATCTTCCACTACACCTGCATAAGTCCCTGCTGATAAATTTTCGAATTGACCATTTCCATTTGTCATTTCTCCGAGCGAATAAATATATGGGCCTGTACCTCCTTCTGCCACAACTTCCATGACCCCATTCTGATCGCCTGTACAGGCAATAGGCTCTGCAATAATAGTACTTGCAGCCAGCGCAGCAGGTTCTTCGATGACAACATTCAGGTTTTGACTACAGTCATTATCATCCGTAATAACAGCCGTATAATTTCCTGCGGATAAGCCTTCAAACACCCCATCCGTGTTGGTTTCTTCATCGAGCGTAAAGCTATAATTGCCGCTTCCGCCAAATGCAAAAAGCTGGATTACGGCATTCGCATCGCCTGCGCAAAGTACGGGAAGAACATCATTTACGCCACCCGTAATTGCCATTGGTTCCTGAATCGTAAAAGACTCGGTAACCATACAACTATTTCCATCTATAACCGAGAATTGGTAACTACCTGCTTCCAGACCATCAAACGCTCCATCCGTTAAAACGAGATCTTCAAAAATATATGTAAATGGCCCATTACCGCCCTCTGCGATCAGCTGTATCGCAGCTGTTGCATCACCGGCACAAGTAATTTCAGCCGTTTGTATAATGTCAAGTTCTATAGGTTCCGGCTGTGTTACCACAAAATCCGTCAACAACTCACAGCCAGCTTCATCTTCAACCAGCAATGGATAAACACCAGCGCTAAGCCCAGAGAATGTACCAGTCGTATTGCTATTTTCATTCAGGCTGTAGGTATAGCCACCATTGCCTCCCTGAGCATCAATCTGCAAAACTGCATTTTGATCGCCTGCACAAGCAAGTCCCGTCACCAACTGAGTAGTGGCTGTTAACTCTTCTGGCTCGGCTATGGTCAATTCGATATTATCTGTACAACCATTCGCATCCGTGATGACTACGGTGTAGTCACCCACATCCATATTAAAAAACAGGCCATTGGTATTGGTTTCACCGTTCAGGTTGTATTCATAACCCGGCATCCCGCCTTCGGCAGTCAATGAAATAGAACCATCCCCATCGCCATTACAGCTTACATTATCGAGTTTGACGATAATACCATTTACTGCTTCTGGTTCGTCGATAGTCACTTCTACCATAGAGGTGCAACCATTCTCATTTTGAGCCGTCAAAGTGTAAGTTCCACCCGATAGACCATCAAAAAAGCCCGTCATATTCGTCTGACCTTCCAAGCTATAAATGATATTACTGGTATTGGATGTTAGTTGCAGACTTCCGTCAGATTCGCCAAAGCAACTTACGTCGTTCAAGTTACTTACAGCTATATCAACAGCTTCCGGCTCCTCGATCAAAACATCTATGCTTTCTGTACAATTATTGGCATCAATTACCTGCACACTGTAAGTCCCGGCACTGAGATTGTCAAAAGTGCCTGTCGTGTTTGTATTTCCCGAAAGGGAAAAACTCAGTTCACCTGTTCCGCCATTTGCCGAAAGGCTAATCGCCCCGGTATTATTGCCGTTACAATCCACATCAGTGACATTCAATACAGCTACCGAAATAGCTTCTGGAGCACTGATTGATACACTTTCTGAAGTGGTACATCCATTTGCATCAGTAATCATAAGTGTATAGTCTCCTGCGGACAAATCACTAAATTGACCAGAATCATTTTGCTGGCCATCGAGATTGTAGGTATAAGGGGCATTGCCACCGCTTACGCTGGCATCAAGACTCCCATCGCTTCCATCCGCGCAAGTCACGTCAGCCAGACTTAGTTGATCCAAGCTGAGCGCATTTGGCGCATCAATTGTCAATTGTATGTTTTCAGAACAGTTATTTTCATCGGTTACGATGATCGTATAGTCGCCTGCCGACAAGTTGTCAAAAGTACCGCTGGTATTTTGATCTCCATCAAGTTCATAAGTATAATTACC
>JALEHC010000063.1 GCA_022763215.1 Saprospiraceae bacterium | reverse complement strand
TATTTTCGGCATCATTCATTCTAACACAACTTGTCGAAGTGCTACTCACTGCATATTGGTGAAAACTAAGACGGGCAAAGTAGAATGATGGAAATTTGCTTTTGACATATCTCATATTGTAATGCTTCCAGCCAAAAGTTAGCCCCCAATTCATATCTTCTTTACTCAAATAATTGGCTATCGGTACTTCGCCAACTTTTGTCTCAAACATGCGATCATAGATCAGGTCAACACCAAATTCCAGGCTATTGTATCGATCTATTTTTTTCTCCAACTCCAGATTCAGACTCTTATTTCCACGAAAGTGGGAGAGTAAATCCGTCTTTAGCGTATAGTCGGCTATCTCAAAACCTTGCTGGCTAAAAGCAAAAAATGGTACAAGAACTAGTAACGAACTTAAGATTGTCTTCATGGCTTCTTTTTTCTACAAATATGTACCTGTGAAGCCTACTCTTTGTCAGAAATTTTAGTTTTGAATAATAGAAAATAAGCTAATGTGAATAAAAGATTTTATAGTGGGGCACATTTGGTTTTTAACCATGCTTGTTCTTCTTTTTCAAGTAAAGGCGATAGTTCATCCCACACTTTTTGATGGTACGTATTCAGCCACTGCTTTTCTTTTACAGTCATAATTTGGGCATCAATCAACTGTTTATCAATTGGAAATAATGTCAGTGCTTCTAATTTATAAAAAGTACCAAAATCCGTTTCTTTGGCCTTTCGGCAAATCACCAGGTTTTCAATCCGTATTCCATATTCATTGGTTTTATAAAAACCTGGTTCGTTCGAGCTAAACATGCCCGGTTCAAGTGCTGTAGTGCCACGGCTGGTTGTAGGGCCAGTAGCAAAACCCTGCGGAGGTTCGTGCACATTCAGAAAATAACCCACGCCATGACCGGTTCCATGTCCATAGTTTAGACCATCCTGCCACAGATACATTCGCGCAAGCGTGTCCAACTGTACCCCTGTTGTCCCTTTAGGGAAAATAGCCTGATCAAGGGCAATATGCCCTTTCAATACCAAGGTATAATTTCGCTTTTGCTCGGCAGTAGGCTCAGACAAAGGCACTGTGCGCGTAATATCCGTTGTGCCATCTAGATATTGACCTCCAGAATCCAACAAAAGAATACCTTCTTTCTTAATCATAGCAGAGCCCTCTTTCTTTGGTCGGTAATGCACAATTGCACCATTGCCTCGGTAGCCTGCAATAGCAGCAAAACTTTCACCTACATAGTGCTCTTGCTGCGACCGAAAAGAAGCCAATTGCTGAGCCAGTTCATATTCACTCACACTTCTTTTATCAAGTTCGGCTTCTAGCCAGCGAAACAACCGGAGCAAAGCGACGCCATCTTTGCGCATAGCATTGCAAATATGTTGCACTTCATGTGGAGTCTTTATAGCTTTTGCCTTTCGGCAAATGTTAAAGCTTTCAAAGCGATGCTGATCCTGAATAGCATTAAAAAGCTGAATATTTATACCACTGCGATCGTACCAAATTTTTCCGTCTAATTGCGAAAGATGTTCGTGAATTTGCTCATATGCTTTGAGTATGACACCCGCTTCATTGAGCTTATTTTTAAGGGAAGTATTTATTTTTTCATGATCTGTAAACAGGTAAGTCGCTTCTTGTCCGATAATACAAAAGGCAACAAATAATGGGTTAAATTCTATATCGCTGCCGCGCAAATTAAGTACCCACGCAACATCATCGAGGGTTGTAATCAAGTGATAAGCAACATCTGCTTTTTTTAACTCATCTTGGACGATCTGTATTTTTTCGCTTCTCGACCTTCCGGCAAACTTGAGTTCGTGCTCATAAATCGGAGATTTTGGTAATGGAGGTCGATCTTGCCAAATTGTGCTGATCAAATCGAATTCGCCCGCTATTTGTAAGTCTTTAGCCTGAAATGCTCTGGCCATCTGACGTACTTGATTGACTGTAAACAAACTGCCGTCTATTCCTACTTTATTACCTTCACTCCATTCGGTGGATAGGTTTGGCAAATGCGAAACTAGCCAATTTATATGCTCAGGTGCATGTGGTACCTGTTGGCGATGCAATACGATTTCACTGCCTTTTAATTCTTCTTCTGCTTGTATGAAGTATCTCGAATCAGTCCATAATCCCGCATGATCTAAGGTGACAATTAGTGTGCCTGCTGAGCCCGTAAAACCAGACAGCCATGCCCTTGATTGCCAGTGTGCTGCAACGTATTCGCTCTGGTGTGGATCACTACTTGGCACGATATATGCTGCAAGTTTTTGCTTTTGCATTTCTTGACGCAGTGCAGTAATTTTTTGGTTGACTGTCATTGATTTATGGTTTAAAAATTATTATTATTGAATAAAAAATATTTTGTAAGACCATTTCATTATATCAAAAAAAATAAGAATTTTACAAAAGATTCATGAATTGTTGGTTCGAAAAGAAACATTATCCTATATTTTCGTAAAAGACCAATTAGAATACCAACAAATTTTTGGTTTTTATCCAAACATCTAAGCAACATTAAGTATTTATTTAAACAAGTGCCTGATCTTTTGGCCAAGCTGTTTTATCTAAAACAGTAGCCGATGCAGAACACGAAAGCTGAGCAAAATTTCAGCTTTGAGCCAGTAAAACCGAAATAGAGATGCTGAAGCAGAGTTTGAGCCAAAAAATGCTCCAAAAATTATCACCCCAACAGATTCAGTTGATGAAGCTGTTGCAAATTCCTACGGTGAACTTGGAGCAACGAATTAAGGAAGAACTGGAAGCTAATCCGGCTTTAGATGAAGGTGGGGATGTAGACGATATGTCCGATACTACCCAAGATATGGATGATCTTACTCCAGAGGAAGATCGTTATAGCGATGAAGAACCTGCACGCGATGAAACATTCGAACTAGATGATTATCTCACCGATTATATTGATGATGATCCTGCTACTTATAAATTAAAAACAGACCATTACTCTGCTGATGATGAAGAAAAAACAGTACCTGTTGCCGTAGAAAGTTCTTTTCACGAATATCTGGAACAACAACTCGGACTACTTGAGTTGGAAGATGAACGCGAAGAGCTGATTGCCAAACAAATTATCGGAAGTATTGATGACGATGGTTATCTCCGCAGAGAACCTTTTGCAATTATTGATGATTTGATGTTTTCACAAAATGTCATGGCAACAGAAGAGGAAGTAAGAGAAATTCTTAAAATGGTTCAGGAGTTTGACCCACCCGGAATTGGAGCCAGAGATTTGCAGGAATGTTTATTACTGCAATTGGAAAATAAAATGAAACAGGACGAACTCTTCGATGATGAAGAGATGGAAATTCTGGAATTGGCCCATAAGGTTATCAAATCTTATTTTGATGAGTTTTCCAAAAAGCATTATCAAAAACTTCAAAAACAACTCAACCTAAGCAATGATGAGCTCAAAGATGCCATCAATGAAATCCTGAAACTCAATCCTAAACCAGCTAGTGGACATGCCGGTGGCAGTGCGCAAGCAGCTCAGTATATCGTTCCCGATTTTATTATTACTAACAGAGATGGTGAACTAGAATTAAGCTTGAATTCCCGAAATGCGCCCGACCTTCGTGTAAATGGCCAATACCGGGATATGCTTGAAACTTTTCGAAGTAATTCCAAATCCAGAAAAATTGCTAAAAAAGATAAAGAGGCTTTTGTTTTCGTAAAACAAAAAATTGATTCCGCACGCTGGTTTATTGATGCTATTCGTCAACGACAAGATACCATGCAGCGTACCATGTACGCTATCTTGCAATACCAATATGATTTCTTCTTGACAGGGGACGAGAAAAAACTGCGCCCTATGATTCTGAAAGATATTGCTGATATTACTGGACTAGATATTTCTACGGTATCACGTGTTGCTAATAGTAAGTTTGTACAAACGGAGTTTGGAACTAAACGACTAAAAGATTTCTTTTCTGAATCGCTTCAAAATAAAGACGGAGAGGAAGTGTCCACCCTCGAAGTGAAAAAGATTTTGACGGAAGTCGTAGAGGAAGAAAATAAACGTAAACCGTTGTCTGACGAAAAACTTAAAAATATTCTCAAAGATAAAGGGTATAACATTGCCCGCAGAACAGTTGCCAAATATCGGGAGCAACTTAATATACCGGTTGCTAGATTGCGCAAAGAGCTATAAAGCCTCGTCTATAGACTCGAGTATAACCTGACAAGCCCAACGAATTTGCTCTTCTGTAATGATGAGTGGAGGCGCAATTCGCAATGATTCGCTGTTAAACAAAAACCAATCTGTGATTAATCCTTTTTTCAAGCAGCCTTGAATAACCTTTTGAATAAATTCAAAGCTTTCCATTTGAACAGCCATCAATAGACCCGCATTTCTTACTTCAATAATGGCTGGGTGTTTTAGTAATGTTCTAAATAGTTTTGCTTTTTCAGGCACCTGGGCTATTAAATCAGACTGCACTAGTTCTTCTACGGTAGCTTTGGATGCTGCACAACTGACCGGATGACCGCCAAAGGTGGTAATATGTCCAAGTATTGGCTCTGAAGAAAGATGTTGCATCAATTCGCGGGAAGCGACAAATGCCCCGATTGGCATTCCACCACCCAAGCCTTTGGCCAATAAAATGACATCCGGAACAATGCCATGTTGCTCGAATGCAAATAAAGAGCCTATTCTGCCCATCCCTGCTTGTATTTCGTCCAAAATCAATAAAGCTCCCACTTCTTCACATCTTTCTTTTACCTTTTTCAGGTAGCCTGGCTGAGGAGCTCGTACGCCCCATTCTGCCTGAACGGTTTCCATGACTACAGCAGCGGTGCGAGTCGTGATTTGTTGTAAACACCATTCACAATTAAACTCAATGTGCCGAATTCCCGGAATAAGTGGATGGTAAGCTCTGGTAAAGTCACGCGGATTCATTAGACTGGCCGCTCCCTGAGAACTACCGTGATAGGCTTTTTTGCAAGCTATAATTTCTGCCCTTCCGGTAAATCTTTTAGCTAGTTTCATAGCTCCTTCCGTGGCTTCACTTCCCGAATTAACAAAATAAGTGCTTTCGAGCGGAGCCGGAAGTTGTTTGGCCAGTAATTCTGCTAGTTCAACCTGTGGGCTTAATACAAACTCTCCATAAACTAGCGTATGCAAATATTTATCTAGTTGATCTTTTGCAGCCTGCACCACTTTTGGATGCCTGTGACCAAGTGCACTAACACCAATACCAGCAATCAGATCAAGGTACTTTTTACCCTGAGGGTCAAACAAGTACATGCCCTCCGAGTGACTCACTTCAATCATCAGTGGAGAAGGACTGGTTTGTGCTACATGTTGTAAAAAGAGCTGCCGTTGATTCATGCTTATTTGTTGTTCAGGTAAGCTGATAAATCAGGGAATTCCCGACTGTACAGCTTTACGCTTTGTTTGTCTTGCCTGACACCATAAATATAGGGTACGACAAAAGCACCGTTAATGCCTTGGCTGATAAGTTTTTCGCGAAAGCGATCTGCTTCATAAAAACTGTTGAACGCTCCCACGGTGTAACGAAAATATTTGTTATCCGGCCGTTTTTCTACCATTGGGAATGGATTGCGTTCAATGGCTTCCCGATTGTAGCTAGCTTTGCTCGATGCGGCAATCTGAATTTTATAAATTAAGCTTTCGTTCAGTGCTTTATTTTCCGCTACTGTTTGATATTCGAGGCTTAGTACTGGCAAAATGGCAACGCTTAATGGTGGTTTGGTAAAAGCAAAGTCGATGCCATAAGGTTTCGTAATGTCTATTGTAGAAAGATGGCTCCCTCTGGTAAATATCTTATTGTCCGGAATACCTCTTTGCATAAGTTTTTGGCCAATCACTGCTGCTGCCTGAATGGCATTACTCATTTTTTGGGCGTTATCAGACCCGCGGTTGGAATAAGCAGTAATTACCAATGTACTTGATGGATCTTTTTGGAAAAGACCAACCATTTCATCCAAAACCTGATCGCCAACCAACGGCTCATAGTATTCATTCAGATAAAAGTAGTTTTCTGGTAGTACTTCTATTTCTTCATGGTTTTCCTCATAAGGTACAACTACATTGGGAGAGGAGGCGCCCGGTTCTTCTAATAAAGAAATTCGGTCTGTATTGTATCTTCTTGGTGGAACAAAACCAGCAGGTACTTCCATTTCTTCCAAAAAGCTATTGAAGTAAGCTGCATAAATATCTCTTTGACCAAAGCCATCTTTTCGAGAAGAAGAAAAATAAGCCGTAATACCGTCTTTTGCTATTTTAAAATAGGCATCATCTCCTGCTGAATTGATAGGCATGCCCATATTTTCAGGTTGTGTCCAGCTATTATTGAACGGATTGTAGGCGGCTCTGACGACATCAAGTCCGCCCATACTTTTGGTGGGGTGATTGGTACTGTAGTATAATGTTTTCCCATCATTGGCCATGAAAGGAGTTGTCTCATCGTAAGGAGTGTTTACTTCAGAGCCTAGGTTTCTTGGACTAGACCATCGACCATTTCGAAATCGTATTTCATAAAGATCGAGCCCACCATAACCGCCGGGCCTTCGACTTGAAAAGACAACACGTTCATTACTGAAAAAATGCGGTGTGGCATCACCTAAAGAGGGATCAAGCGGTCCGATAAACGGATCAGAGCTCAGGCGTCGTTTATCTTCTTGCCGAAATGTATCGACCATAAACTGTCCCTGCTCAAAAGTATACCCTTTAAAATAGTACAATACAGATCCCCAGTAATCAAAGCCAAGCAGTATATCATTACTGGGGCTATTTCTAAGGTAATCCATCGGATCTACATCCGCCCAGATGCCTTGCTTATTGTTACCAAAATAGATGTCGCTATAATATTGCCCATACTGCTCATCGCGAGTACCCGTTCGACTTCTTGGGCCTCCCATATTTCCTTCTCTAACAGATGTGAAGTAAATTTTATCCTCAAAGTTAGGGCTTAAAATAGGTGCATACTCATCGCCGGAGGTATTGATCCGATTGCCAAGATTTTCTACAAAAGCATAAGGTTTATTGTATTGTAACTGAAGTCCGTTCGAACAGCGTTTGAGCATATCGATCACCATTCTTCTGTTGGGGTGGCCGCCGCGAATGGAGCGCAGGTAAGTTTTATAATAATTGGCAGCTTCCGCAAATTGATGGCGTGCATGATAAATTCGACCGAAATAAAACCAGCATTCCGAATAAGGCACTTTATTACCATCTACCAGTTGAGTAAGCCATCTTTCTGCCTCTTCTAGTTGATTGAGTTGAAAATGACTTAAGGCTAGTAAATATTTGGCTTCCTGATCGCTATCGACCAAATCTCTTGATCGACTTAATAAGGAACGAGCCTCCTCGTATTTGCCATTAAAGAAAAATTCTTTAGCAATTCGCTTTTTTTCGCTTTGGCCTTGCAGGCACACTCCCATCAGCAGAAATGCCAGAAGCAGTACTTCCCTGAATTTCATGAAATATGGTTTAAAATTTTCACAGATCGCAGCGTAGTTTTCTCCTACAATGACGAATAAAAGAGGAATGTCAGATGACACTCCTCTCTTTATATTAAAAATTATCTTTTTCTGCTACTCTGTCAAGAATGAATGTCAAATTTGCGCTTAAAGCGGGGGTGTTTGTTCATTCTCCGTGAAAGTACTACTTCTTTGGAAGTTTTTACAATTCTCGGTTTGGATCGAATTGCTCTAGGTAGTCTGCTACTCTTCTCAAGAACGACCCTCCCAAAAAGCCATCAACAACTCGGTGGTCATATGACAAGGACAAGAACATCATTTGACGTACCGCAATTAAATCGCCATATTCTGTTTCTACAACGGCTGGCTTTTTGCGTATAGCTCCAGCTGCCAAAATGGCTACTTGTGGTTGATTGATAATTGGTGTACCCATTACATTACCAAATGTACCGACATTGGTCAGCGTAAAGGTACCATCCTGAATTTCTTCAGGCTTTAGTTTATTGTTTCTGGCACGATTTGCAAGGTCGTTTACAGATTTGGTCAATCCTGCAAGATTGAGAAAGTCGGCATTTTTAATAACTGGTACGATCAGGTTGCCACTTGGAAGTGCCGCCGCCATACCAACATTAATATCTTTTTTAACAATAATCTTGTCACCATTCACCGAAACATTGATCATTGGATAATCCTTGATCGCTTTTACAATAGCTTCGATAAAGATTGGAGTGAAAGTTATTTTTTCACCATAGCGTTCTTGGAACGCTTTTTTGTTTTTGCTTCTCCAATTGAACAAGTTAGTAACATCAGCTTCCACAAATGAAGTAACGTGAGGCGATGTGCGCTTAGAATTCACCATGTGGTCCGCAATCAACTTACGCATACGATCCATTTCCACGATTTCTGTACTACCATTTGTAGAAATAGCAGGAGGCGTGAACGTAGTTGTTTGTTGCTTCGCAGCAGGTGCACTCTGCTCTTTCTGGGCTGGCTTTGGTGAAGTTGTAGTAGTTGCTGTTCCTTTATTATCGATGTAGGCAAGAATATCTTTTTTGGTTACTCTTCCTTGTAGACCACTTCCCTCGATTTGGTCTAGCTCAGCGAGACTGATATTTTCTTTTTCTGCGATATTTCTAACCAATGGAGAGTAAAATTTACCGCTTGAGCTAGTACGATCAAGGCTTGAAGATTGGCTGCTTGCAGCATTAGCTACTTGCGGTTGTGGTTGGCCTTTTTCGGAAGAACCATTTTGGCTGGCCTTTTCGCTTTTTTCTGTATCAGCATCAGAGCCACCATCTGGTGTAACTTCTTCTCCTTCCGTAGCGATCATGGCAATCACTTTGCCTATTTCCACGGTCTCATTTTCTTCAAATAGTATTTTACTAATGACACCACTCACTGGAGAAGGAACCTCCGAGTCTACTTTGTCTGTGGCAATTTCCAAGATGGTTTCGTCTACTTCTACAGCGTCTCCGACATTTTTCACCCATTTCAGGATGGTTGCCTCCATAATACTTTCACCCATCTTGGGCATTATTAGTTCAACTTGAGCCATGTTGCGTCAGTTTAAAATATTTGGTTAGTGATTTGGTTAAGAAATGAAAATACAGTTCTTGTCTTTTCTTTCTCTTTTTTATTTTAAAAAAAGTAAAAAAGGCAGAATGTTTATCTTTTTTTGAAGATTTGTATTCTGCATAAACTTTTGGTTTTCAGCTATAAAGGTACTTGAATTTTAGAATCATTTCAAATTACTTCTGTCACGCTATTGTATTGTTCAACGACAAATTGGCGAATCATATTCAGTGCTTGTACACTTGCGTATTCGATATTTTTGATCCTGTCTTTACCTAAACTCAATTTACGGCTTATGGTTTGCTCTTGGTTGCCTACTGCCAGCCAAACCGTACCTACAGGCTTTTCAGGTGTACCTCCGCCCGGGCCTGCAATACCAGAAACAGCTACTGCTATGTCTGTGTTCAGCAATCGAAGTGTTCCGCTTACCATTTCCACGACAGTGGGCTCACTAACTGCTCCATGTTCTTTAAGGGTAGATTCTTTTACGCCCAATTGCGCCATTTTTATTTCGTTTGCGTAAGCAATGATACTACCTTTGAAATAATCAGATGAACCCGGAATACTCGTTATTTGATGGGCGATATAACCTCCGGTACAGCTTTCGGCTGTCGCCAAATACAAATCATGTTGTTTTAGCAGGCGACCAACTACTTCTGAGAGCGATTCTTTTTCATATCCAAAAATCAATTCTGGAATCCGATCTTCAATCGCCTTGCTATACTTTTGCAATTCTTGCTTTAGTGTTTCTTCCTGCTCACCTCTCGCGGTTAGTCGAAGTCTTACCATGCCCAAGCTAGGCAAAAAGGCAAGTTTGATGTGCTTTGGCAAATTATCTTCAATGTCCGCAATTCGGTCCGCAATTCGTGATTCTCCTTCACCAACGGTAAGTATGGTGCGATGGAAAATGGGCTTCATCGGGAAACGCTCTCGCAATCTCGGAATTGCTTCATGTTCCATGATGTACTTCATCTCATATGGCACCCCAGGCATGGAAATAATCACGGTATTATCGTGCTCAAACCACATGCCAGGTGCAGAGCCCATTTTGTTGTACAGCAAGGTCGCATTATCAGGCATATAGCACTGCTGGCGATGAGCTTCTGTGGTCTTTCGACCAATTCTTTCAAATATTTTCAGGATTCGTTCGTAGCTTGGTTCGTGAAAGCTTAGGCTTACGCCAAAATAATCTGCCAATGCCTTTTTTGTGATATCATCTTTGGTGGGGCCAAGTCCGCCTGTGATCAGTACAATATCGGCATGGTGAATAGCTTGTTTGAGCGTTTGTTGAATCAATTCATAGTCGTCGCCGATAGAATCAATCTTAATTACTTCTGCCCCATTTTGGTTGAGTAACTGACCCATCCATGCAGAATTGGTGTCTACGATTTGTCCGATTAGGATTTCATCGCCTATAGTAATGATTTGTACCTTCATACTTATTGTTTAGCGCTTTGAGTCTGCAAATGCGACTTCCTTTATCTGAAAATAATTCAACGAGCCATTATGTTCAATCATTAATTTGCCGAAAGGCCCGATACCTCTAATAATACCTTGAAACAGTTGACCGTTAGCATCTATGAAAGAATGTAGTTCATCTTTGCGATAGAGTTGATTAAGGTATTGCTCTTTGAGTGTATCGTATTGGCCCTGTTTTAGTGCCAGATAGTACTGTTCTAATTTTTGGCACAAAGCCGCGATCAGGGTGTCGAGATCGTATTGTTTATGAGACTCGCGAGCTAAGGAAGTTGCGAAAGGCAGATGTTGACCAAAATCATTCTGATTGACGTTTATCCCGATACCAATGATACTGGAGTGAATTTTGGAGCCGGAGATAGAATTTTGGATAAGAATTCCGGAAGTTTTCTTATCTTTAATATAGATGTCATTTGGCCACTTTATACGAACGGGAAGTTCGGAAAAAGTGCGAATCAGGTCTGACACAGCAAGCGAGCTAACGATATTGAGTGCAAACTGGTCTTTTGGGCTAAGGAAAGTAGGGTAGAAAATGGCACTCAGGCTGATATTTTTATGAGCTTGGCTTTCCCATTTGCTGCCAATTTGTCCCCTTCCGTATGTTTGATTAGGTGTCGTTATGACAGTTCCCTCAATTGGTAAACTTTTTGATAGAAGTTCTTGTGCGTACTTGTTGGTCGAATCCAACTCTGGGAATCGTAAAAGAACCTTTCCTACAAAAAGCGTGTTATCTATTGTCAAAGGAAAATTGTTTATACTTTATTAAATTTGTTGCTAAATTTTGTTTTATAAACTATATAATTTACAAAACTAACAAAATCTTAATTTGAATACACAAACCAATTTGAAGCATTCAAAGCTTACCAACGAGGCTCTCAACAATCTCATTATCGAAAGCATTCAGGATACTAAAGGTAAAAATATCATTCAGCTTGACCTTCGAGAAGTAGAAGACGCGCCAACCGACTTTTTTATCATCTGTGAAGGAGATTCCACCACACAAGTCCGAGCTATTTCAGATAATATTCAGAAGAAACTGAAGGAAGAATATTTTGCACTTCCCAATCATGTCGAAGGTGCTCAGAATGCATTGTGGGTTTGTGTGGATTATTTCACGACAGTTGTTCATGTATTTTATCGTGAAACTCGTGCTTTCTATGATTTGGAAGAACTATGGGGCGACGCCAAATTCACGGAATACACAAATTTGTAATTAAATCGCAATCTGCTGACAATTCATTAGAACGAAATGCCTATATCTGCGTTTCTAATAATTGATTAGTGGATTTACTTATTTCAAAAAAGAAAAAAGCGAACTGCTTAAGTTTTGTTCTGTGTAGCAAAAGAGGATGTCAATGGAAAAAGAAAATAATAAAAATAATAAACCGGGAGCTCCAAAATTTACTTCTTACTGGATTTATGGAGTGATCGCGCTGTTTTTGGTAGGCCTTAATTTTTATGGCTTGGCGGAAGGAACCAAAGATACAATCGGCTATAACAAACTCGAAGAGCTGATCCAAAATCGCTCTGTTGAAAAAATTGCCGTTGTCAATAAAAGAATTGCTCAAATTTATATCAAAGGTGATGAAGATTCGCAAGGAAGCAACTTCTCTCGCAATCGCTTTCGATATAAAATGGAAATCGGTTCTATCGAATCTTTCGAAGATTTTTTGAAAGACGCTCAGGCGAGAGCCGGAATTGAGCCTTCTGATGAAGATTATATTCTGAAACCAGAGTATATCACCAAACAAGACTGGCTAGCACCAATCTTTAGCTGGGTATTACCGATCGTTATTGTTGTTCTAATCTGGATTTTCATAATGCGCCGCGTAGGTGGTGGCGCAGGTGGGCCAGGGGCACAAATCTTTAATATTGGTAAATCAAAGGCCACCTTATTTGACCAAAACTCCAAAGTGAAAGTTACTTTTGATAATGTAGCTGGCTTGGATGAGGCGAAAGAAGAGGTTATGGAGGTTGTTGACTTCCTTAAAAATCCTAAGAAATATACTGCTCTTGGTGGTAAAATCCCTAAAGGGGTGCTTTTGGTAGGCCCTCCGGGTACGGGTAAAACTTTGTTGGCGAGAGCTGTTGCTGGTGAAGCTGGTGTGCCGTTCTTCTCTATTTCGGGTTCTGATTTTGTGGAAATGTTTGTAGGTGTAGGGGCATCCCGAGTACGAGATTTGTTCAAACAAGCTCGTGAAAAAGCACCTTGTATTGTATTTATCGATGAGATCGATGCAATTGGTCGTGCACGTGGCCGTAATAGTTTCCAAGGTGGCAATGATGAAAGAGAAAATACACTAAACCAGCTATTGGTAGAAATGGATGGTTTTGCTTCTGATAAAGGGGTAATCTTGATGGCTGCTACCAACCGTCCGGATGTACTGGATAACGCATTGCGTCGCCCGGGACGTTTTGACCGTCAGATCAGCATTGATTTGCCAGATCGTGTAGGTCGTGAAGCGATCTTTAAGGT
>JALEHC010000423.1 GCA_022763215.1 Saprospiraceae bacterium | reverse complement strand
ACATCAAAAAATCAAAGTATCATACATCAAAACATTACACATAAAAAAAGAATATGAACCGCAAAGAATTGAACAAAATGTTGGTCCGGATAGGGTGGATAGCGGGCTTGTTCGGTGCTGCCGTGCTGGTCATATCTGCTGTGGAGAAAAAAGAAGCATCCTTAACCAAGGAGATTTTGATAGATATACAGCCGTTGAATGATGGCAACAAACTCATTGACCGACAAGATATTTTGACGACAATCGATCGGAGCTTTGGGTTTAAGCTGGAAGGATTGCCGTTAGGAGAAGTAGATGTAGAGCGTTTGGAACGGATACTGGAAGACGATCCTTTTGTTTTAGATGCGGATGTCTTTATTGATGCAAAGAATAACATTAATATCGGGATAGACCAAAGGGCACCGATTTTAAGAATTATTGATAATAATGGCTTGAATTACTATCTGGATAAAGAGGGCCGTAAATTGCCCTTGTCGAAGCATTTTAGTGCTCGGGTATTAGTGGCAACTGGAAATATACCACCACATACATTGGGCTTTCTAGAGCGCAAGCGACATCGGTTGAAAGATTTGTTTGAGCTGAGCCAATTGATACTAGAAGACCCGTTTTTTAACGCTTTGGTAGAACACATTCATGTGAGTAATCAGGGCGAATACGTATTGATTCCTAAACTTGGGAAACAGAAAATTTATCTGGGCCGTTATTCGAACGCAAAAGATAAGCTGGAAAATCTGAAAATTTTCTACGAGGAAGGATTGACACGAGAGGGCTGGAATAAATATGTGGCGCTGGATGCCCGTTATAAGGGACAGGTCATAGGTATAAAATAGAAACACCAAAATTATTAGAGTAGTATAGGGCTAAACCCCAATCACGAAAATGAAAAAACTACTGATCACTGAAAACTTATTGTCATGATGGAAAATCGCGCATACCGGTCAAACATTGTTGTCGCACTAGACATTGGAACCACAAAAGTGTGTGCCATCGCTGGTCGCAAGAATGAACATGGAAAACTAGAGGTACTTGGAGTCGGAAAAGTAGACTCTGAAGGGGTATTACGAGGAGTTGTTTCCAATATCGAGAAAACCGTAAAGGCCGTCTCAGATGCTACGGAGTATGCGCGCAGAAGTGCCGAATCCGATTTTGACGTAGTTCATGTAGGCATAGCTGGTCAACATATTAAAAGTTTGCAACACCGAGGTATTCTTACCCGAGATAATGATCATACGGAGATTGGCCGTAAGGACATCGATCGTTTGATCTATGATATGCACAAACTGGTACTGCCTCCGGGAGATCAAATTCTGCATGTTATCCCACAAGAATACTGCGTTGATAATGAGCAAGGAATCATTGATCCGGTTGGTATGTCTGGCATTCGTTTAGAAGCGAACTTCCATATTATTACCGGACAAATATCTGCCTCTAATAATATTTATCGCTGCGTGCAACGTGCTGGCTATCAGGTGGCTAATATGACCTTGGAGCCAATTGCTTCTAGTGCTGCCGTGCTTAGCGAAGAAGAAAAAGAAGCAGGCGTAGCCTTGGTAGATATTGGTGGAGGTACAACCGACATTACTATTTTTCAGGATGGAATTATTCGCCATACGGCGGTCATTCCTCTGGGAGGAAATGTAATTACCAAAGATATTAAAGAAGGATGTACGGTAATGACGCATCAGGCAGAGAAACTGAAAGTGAAATTTGGCTCTGCTTTAGCGCATGAAGTATTTGAAAACCGTATTATCACTATTCCTGGGTTGCGTGGTCGTGAACCCAAAGAAATTTCTGAAAAGAATCTGGCAAAGATCATTCAGGCAAGAGTGGAAGAAATCCTCGATTATGTCGAGTGGGAAATTCGCAGAAGCGGATTTGAGCGAAAGCTTATCGGAGGTATTGTATTGACAGGTGGAGGAGCATTGTTGAATAATATTGACAAATTAGCGGCCTTCCATACGGGCATGAGTACTCGTATTGGTATTCCGGTGGAGCATTTGGCACATGGTTATCATGAACAATTGAGCAGTCCTATTTACGCGACAGCGATAGGTTTATTGCTGAAAGGTATAGAGGATGTAGAATCAGGCCGAGTGAAAGTAGCTCCAAAACAGGAAGAACCTGCAACCGATGAGGCCGAGGAAGAAGTAAGTGCCATGCACTCTGCTGAAGATGAGCACGGGAAGTGGTATGAGCAATTGTTCAAACGCACCAAGGAGTGGTTTGAAGCAGATCCGGATGCGGATTTATAAACGGAAGAGAAACACAAATTATAATGTAGTTGTTGGATGTGCTTACTGATACTAAAAGCACCAGGCATCCGACCAAAAAGGCTTTGCAGGATATTTCGTTCGCAGACGAATGCATGCCAAACAAAAAAAAGTAGTTATGTTATTTGATTTGCCAAGAGATGAAAGCCCGATCATCAAGGTGATCGGTGTAGGTGGAGGCGGTAGCAATGCCGTAACCCACATGTTTAATCAAGGTATTGTTGGTGTAGATTTTGCTATCTGTAATACGGATGCACAAGCTATGGAGCTGAGTGAAATTCCTACGCGTATTCAGTTGGGGCCAACCCTGACAGAAGGACGTGGTGCCGGCTCAAAGCCAAATATTGGTAAGCTGGCGTGCGAGGAATCTATCGACGTCATCAAACAATACCTGGATAATAACTGCAAAATGTTGTTCATCACTGCCGGAATGGGAGGTGGTACCGGAACGGGTGCAGCACCGATCATTGCAAAAACGGCTAAGGAAATGGACATCCTGACAGTGGGCATTGTGACTTTACCTTTTACCTTTGAAGGTCGAAGAAGAAATTCACAAGGTGCCGATGGTTTGGAAGAATTAAAGAAATCAGTCGATACACTTATCGTCATTTCTAATGATAAACTCCGCCAAATCCACGGTAATCTATCGCTTTCGAACGCCTTTGGCCAAGCGGATAATATTTTGACAACCGCAGCAAAAGGTATTGCTGAAATTATTACCGTTCCAGGTTATGTAAACGTAGATTTTGAGGATGTAAATACGGTAATGCGCAATAGTGGGGTGGCTATCATGGGAACAGCATCTGCTGGTGGCGAAGACCGTGCCAAGCGGGCTGTGGATGAGGCTTTGCATTCTCCATTATTAGAAGATAATGACATCAAAGGTGCTCGTCATATACTACTGAATATCACATCGGGTACCAATGAGGTGACGATGGATGAAATCTTTGAAATCACAGAGTTTGTGCAAGAAGAAGCCGGTTATGGTACAGATTTGATCTGGGGTAACTGCTATGATGAATCTCTGGGAGAGAAAATTAGCGTTACGGTAATCGCAACCGGATTTGAGCATAAGCTGAAAGGTGCTGCAAAAGTAGCTTCAAATGAACGGGTAATTGTTTCTTTGGATGATGAACCAAAACCAACTACACGGCCAACTGCTGACAAAGAACCTCCAAAGAAGCTCAGATTATCTGATATTGGGTTTGAACAGGAGGAAGAGCAGCCAAAGAATACCTTTGAGTTTGACAATATTCGGGAGACTATCGACCGGGTTGGACGGAATCGTTATTCCTACGATGAGCCTTATATGAAAGACGAGGACAAAGAAAGAAAAGAGGAAGAACGCAAACGTCAGATGCAGATGGATGCTCGTAGAAGAGAGCGATTCAGAACAAGTGAAAAAGCAAAACTTAATAATCCGCAAACCATCAACGAAATTGAAAATGAACCAGCGTATTTAAGACGTGGGATTCAACTTGATGATGTACCGGATTCAGAAAATCAAATGATGTCGAAATGGACCATTTCTGATGAGAATGAGCCTGAAATCCGTTCCGACAATTCATTTTTACATGATAATGTCGATTAACTGAGTGGTTTTGGATGTCTCAGACGTCCAAAGTTTCTCTTGGCATTTGTGAAATGGTAGGTTTAAGCCATTCGTGGCTTAAACCCTTTTTTCTTTACCGCTCCGCTTCAAAAGTTATTTCCGCTTTTCCTTTCCATTGTTAATTATTTTCCTTCAAATTTTAACCATCTCTTAAAATAAGATTAGGCAACAGAATGATCATTTGGGGAGTTTTACTGTTATAGCATCAGTTAAACAATAAATTACCAATACAAACCCACATTAAACCCTTGAAAATTGCCCGATCATGAACAATCGAAAGATTAAACTAGCCCTTACGGTAGGCTTGATGAATTCTAAAAAAGACCCGAATGTAATCGGTTCCATTAAAGATTTGATGTTGAGATTTAAGGAGGTAGGTTCTTATAAAGGCTTATCCGTTATTGAAAACGGGAAAGTAAATTTGCACCATACCCAAGAGACCTATGCACTTCAGTTCGAAAATTGTACACTTAATATCGATATGATTTCAGATGACGGGCAGTCTCAGTATGTGAAGAGCTTTGAGTTGTTTTAATTTTCAGGCATAACTTGAAGCAGAAGAGCCTCGCATCCACAAGATGCGAGGTTCTTCTGTATTTAGCACTAAGCTAAAACAGGGGAAGCTGGTTGCTGTTGTGAACCAATAACTGCCAAAATACCAATAGGCAATAATAAAATCCATTGTGGCGCAAAACTTTGCAAAAGCAAGCTGGAGGTTATAAATGGAATAGCAAATAAGATGTACAGAATACCAAGCCACTGAATAACTTTGTGCTGAGGTTTGGCCTTCACGCCATTCTGAGGAGAGGTTCGGCGAATGCTGGTATCAATGAATAAATACGAAGAAAAAAATAGCATAATCGTCACCATGTGCCACACACCAGTCCATTCAGCTTTTAATTGCGTTTGCATATTGCTGTCCATCAGGGGATAAACCAGATCTATTTGTCCACCAATCAGATGTAGCAGAGCCGTGAATAAATTCAGAATACCTGCCAATAGATAGTAAATCTTTGCTTTTTGCATGATATAGTTCCTGTTTAAGAAAATTGGATAAATTGATTCAGTTCCTGAATGACTTCCTCCTGGTAACTTGGAAGTTGTTGCTTATACCGGATCATTTCATGGTAGCCTATAAGGTATTTGTAAAAAACCTGTGCTTTTATTTCGGACTTAGTAGGAGAATACCCCATGCCTTTTAGCAACTTTGATACGAAAGCAATTCGGTCTTCATCAATTTGATCGATGATTTTTTGCACTTTGGGTTTTGATTGGGCATACTTTTTTAAGTAAAAAACAAAATCCAGTCTGCTATCTTTTTCAAAGGCCAGTCGGACCAACTGAATGAACTGTT
Source organism: Saprospiraceae bacterium (assembly GCA_022763215.1). Lineage (GTDB taxonomy): Bacteria > Bacteroidota > Bacteroidia > Chitinophagales > Saprospiraceae > JALEHC01. The sequence continues at coordinate 6,701 of JALEHC010000423.1, read as the reverse complement.
CTTTTGGTGACTGTTGCGTATTCAACTGATTGATAATTTCTTGGGTATCTTTTTGAATCCAGTATTGAATCAGTTCTTCGATAAAATGTGCTCTTGTTTTAAAGTGCCAGTAAAAGCTAGACTTATTGCACTTCAGAACTGTTGACATTTTATCAACAACGAGTCCTTTTTCCCCGGATTCTGCAAATAGGTCAAATCCCAGTTTGATCCAATCTTCTTTAGAAGCTACTTTTTTTGGCATTATTAAACGGTTTCGTCTAATCAAATGTACGTTCTTTTTTATTAAACGGAAGCGTTTAATTGGTTTTTTCTGGAATTAAATAGGAATTAACCCGAATACCAATGTTTCGGAAGAAGTTGTAATCTGAAGATTTATGTCAAAAGTTGGTCAACTTAAATGCGAAGGCATGTCTGAGTGTGAATTAATAAATAATTAGCATTGCGCATTGAAAAATACCTTATCTTTGCGCCTTAATTTTCTATAGGGTAAGTTTTTTACCCATCTTATTGAAGTAGACGCCCTAGCATAAAGGGTGTACAAAAGCATCATTACATGCAAGAGCTTAGAAATATTGCCATTATTGCACACGTTGACCACGGTAAGACAACCTTGGTAGACAAAATGCTATTGGCAGGACAATTGTTTCAGGACCATGAAAAACCAGGTGAGTTGATCATGGATAACAATGACCTGGAACGAGAAAGAGGAATTACGATCCTCTCTAAAAATGTTTCCATTCATTACAAAGGAGTAAAGATCAATATCATCGACACTCCTGGTCACAGTGATTTTGGTGGAGAAGTAGAGCGCGTATTAAACATGGCGGATGGCGTGATTTTGTTGGTGGATGCATTCGAAGGTCCAATGCCACAAACGCGTTTTGTATTGCAAAAAGCAATTGAACTGGGCTTGAAGCCAATCGTAGTTATTAATAAAGTCGATAAGCAAAACTGTACTCCGGAAGAAGTACAAGAAGGTGTTTTTGACTTGATGTTTAGCCTCGATGCTACCGAAGAACAGCTGGAATTCCCAACTGTGTTTGGTTCAGCTAAGTATGGCTGGATGGGACCAGACTACAAAAATCCAACAGATAATATCCTGCACTTATTGGATGTTATTTTGGAACATATTCCTTCTCCACAAACAGAGGAAGGAACAACCCAAATGTTGATCACTTCACTGGATTATTCCAACTACATCGGTCGTATCGCAGTAGGTCGCTTACAGCGTGGTACGCTGAATAAAAGTCAGGCGGTATCATTGGTGAAGAAAGATGGCGATGTCGTAAAGGGCCGAATCAAAACTCTCCTTGTTTTTGAAGGATTCGAAAAGAAAGAGGTCGATCAAGTTGTGGCAGGTGATATTTGTGCAGTAGTTGGTTTGGATGGCTTCGAAATCGGTGATACCATTGCCGATCACGAAAATCCAGAAGCGCTTGAGTCAATTGCCATTGATGAGCCAACGATGAGTATGACCTTTACTATTAATGACTCTCCTTTCTTTGGACAGGAAGGTAAGTTTGTTACTTCTCGTCACATTAATGATCGATTGGAGAAAGAGTTGGAAAAGAACTTGGCACTACGCGTCGAGCAGACTGAAAAGGCGGACGTTTTCCGCGTGTTTGGTCGTGGGGTTTTGCACCTTTCTGTTTTGATCGAAACTATGCGTCGTGAAGGTTACGAGTTACAGATCGGTCAGCCACAGGTAATTATGAAGCGCATTAATGATGTGTTGCATGAGCCAATGGAAGAATTGACGATTGATGTACCGGAGGTAAGTTCTGGTAAGGTTATTGAAATGGTGACTCGCCGTAAAGGGGTAATGTCTTCTATGATTCCAAAAGGTGATCGTGTGAAGTTGGAGTTTGATATTCCTTCTCGCGGTATCATTGGTCTTCGTAATAATATGTTGACCGCTACTGCTGGTGAAGCCATTATGACTCACCGTTTCAAAGAATTTCAGCCGCATAGAGGCGAAATTCCTGGCCGTATCAATGGTTCATTGATTAGTATGGAAACTGGAAAGTCTATTCCTTACAGTATCAATAACCTTCAGGAGCGCGGTAAATTCTTTATCGGTGCCAACGAAGACATTTATGAAGGTCAGGTAGTTGGTGAGAACAGCCGCCCTGGTGATTTGGTAGTTAACTTGACCAAAGCCAAGAAGTTGACTAACGTACGTGCTTCCGGATCTGATGACAAGTTGAAGCTTATACCGCCTCGTCGTTTTTCATTGGAAGAAGCATTGGAATACATTCAGGCAGATGAATATGTAGAGGTTACGCCGGAATCATTACGCTTGCGCAAAATCTTGCTCAAAGAAAATGATCGCCGTCGGGCAAAAAATAAAGCGGTCTCTGTATAAATGAGGCAGATTTCACGAAAGTGATAGAAAAATGGTCAGCAGGCACTTAGTCGACTGGCCATTTTTTGTTAAAAATGTTTTAATGCGTCTTTAGCATCTTATTTTGTGCATAAAAGTCTCGAAATTCGTATTATTCCTAATCCATTGAACGATAAAATCCCGAAGATGAATAAGATTATTTTGACACTTGCCATTGTTTTTGCTTCAACTTTTAGCCTTCAGGCACAAGAAGGTTACCAAATTGATGTAGAACTGGATGGTTTTGAGGGCGATTCGCTCTACCTAGGTTTTTATTATGGAAATAACCAGTACCTGAAAGATACCGCTGTAATCGAAAACGGAAAATTTACTTTCGCTGGTGAAGAAACGCTTGATCAGGGGGTATACATGGTGGTTATTCCGCCAGATAATCGCTTTTTCCAGATTCATCTGGATGATGACCAGCAGTTTAGCATCAAAACGAATGCAGAGGATCCTTCCAAGTTTATGAAAGTGAAAGGCTCAAAAGATAATACCTTGCTTTATGAGTATCTCAATTATTTGGGGCGCCAAAAGCCAAAGGCAGAAGCTTTGCAAGCAAAGATTCAGGAGGGTGATCAGGACGCTGTTGCGAAAATGGAAAAGATCAACGAAGAAGTGTCTGCATTTCAGCGAAAGCTGATCAATGAACATCCGAATTCCCTTACAGCTGCTATTGTCAAGGCGAATCTGCCACTTGATTTGCCGGAATACCCAGATACAGACCCTGATGCACAAATGAAAAAGTGGCGCTGGATGCAGAAAAACTATTTCAATAATATCGACTTAACAGATGAAAGAATGGTTCGCACCCCATTTCTGTTTGAGCGAGTGGATTATTATATCAATAAATTACAAGTCCAGCACCCCGATACCATTTCTAATGCCATTGATGTTGTATTGGAAAAAATGCGTCCTGCTAAAGAAACCTTCAAATACTATCTGATTCACTTCCTGAATGAGTATGCAGGCTCTAAGATTGTAGGTATGGATGCTGTATATGTGCATTTGGTGGAAGAATATTATGCAAAAGGCGATGCAGATTGGACGGAGGAGAAGCAACTTCAAAAAATTATTGATAATGCGAAAGAGCTAAAGCCTTTGTTAATCGGAAAGACGGCGCCTGACGTTCGCCTGGAAGACAGAAATGGAAAATCGTATAATTTACATGATATTGACTCCGAATATACCGTATTGTATTTCTGGCGTTACGATTGTGGCCACTGTAAAAAGTCAACGCCACACATGAAGAAGTTTTACGATAATTTTAAAGATCGTGGGGTGAAGCTGGTAGCAGTGTGCGTGAAGTTTACAAAAGACATACCAGATTGTTGGAAATATGTGGATGAAAACGAAATTGGTGACTGGATGCACCTGGTTGATCCGTATCATCGTTCGAAGTTTTCGCAAGTTTATAATATCAAGACTACACCGCAAGTTTACATTCTGGACAAAAACAAGGAGATCATCTCGAAGCGCATTGGTGCAGAGCAACTCGAAGAAGTAATGGACAAGATCATTGAGATGAATAAAAAAGAAAAGGAAACGAAAGACTCAGAATAAGATACCGATTTAATTACGATTTCGTCGCAACGCTTTGCCCCGATTATTCCTACTGAATAGCCGGGGCATTTTTTTATCTTGCAGCAAATAATTACTGTCATGAAATTAAAACGTCTTTTGCTGTTGGGCGTGCCTGCCTTGCTGATTCTTTATCTGGTACTGGCTTTTTTGCTTTCAAAATTGATTATGCATCCTCGCCGTTTAAGCATGGAGCAAGCCGAAGAATTGATCAAGGAAAAGTGGGACAATTCCATGAATCATTACCTTGATCAGCTAGTCAAGCCTCAGGATATTTTGGTAGCGTCAGAAGTTGATCAGATCAAACTAAGTGGCTGGTATTTCAAACAGCCTGATACAACTCGATGTGGCGTTGTTATGGCGCATGGCTGGAACAACAGTCGGACCGGCGTATTGAAGTATGCTTCTATTTTTTGGGATTGTGGCTGTGATTTGGTGATGTATGACCATCGTGGGCATGGCAGTAGCGAAGGAAGTATGGGAACCGGAGGCATTCTGGAAGCCAAAGACCTCATTACCATAACAAGCTGGTTGCAGGAAAAGACGGGTTTACGCAACGAAGAAATTGCTTGGTTTGGTGAATCATGGGGTGGAGCAACTGTCCTTCAAGCAGGTGCGTATGATAAAGATGTAGCTTTTATTGTAGCAGATTCGCCATTTCAGAATTGGCATACTGCGGTATTTGAGCGAGCAGATAAACGCTATGGGGTATGGCTGAGATGGCTTTTCGGGGCAACGGTCACCTGGATGGTAGAGTTACAAACCGGAATAGAATTTGAGGAGGCCAGTGCTTTGTTAGCTGCACCCGATATTGTGGAGCCAGTATTTATCAATCACTCTATGACCGATACCAAAACGGGCTCTCAACAATCCATAAATATTGCTCAGCAATTGCGGCCTGAGACCAGTATGTTTCATCATGCTGATTGGGGCGGAGACCACTGCAAAGATGTTATTTTGCGGCCTGATGAATATAAACAACTCGTCAGAGGGTTTATGCAGCGGCAAGCAGGCACATTTGGCAGCTGTCGCTAAATAAAAAAGCCGCCTGCGCACACATGGCACGGGCGGCTTTTGCCGAAAGGCGTGAAAGCAGCTAACTTAATTAGCTATTGTTTTCCTTATCTTTATTAATAATTTCCTCAATTTGGTTGGTTTTGAGGTTTTTAGCTATAATTGTTCTTTGTGGATTAATCACATAAATTTCGGGCGTAATATCTACAAAGTATTTTGCATAAATAGCTTTGTTGGTAGGATCAAAAACATTGATCCAATTCATGCCCGTTGCTTTGATATAATCCTTCCACTCTTGATCTTCGGTGTCTACAGCTATTGCAAAAACTTCTACACCTTTACTTTTCCACTCTTCATAAAACTTTACAAGTTTAGGCGTTTCCTCCATGCAATGTTCGCAGGTTGGGTTGTACATGTACACAATAATGTAAGGCGCTGTAATTTCAGAAATGGATTTAAGTTCGCCATCCGGATTAGGCGCTTGTACATCTGGAGCTGTTTTGCCGACAAGGCTAGCCGCCATTTCGTTGGCTCTTAGTTGCAGCGCATATACCTGCGCTGAATCAGACCAGAAAGCCCGATCGTAAGTGAAATAGTTGGTAATCATATGCACATAGACTGCTTCTGAGTCCATGAGTGTCGTTTTGGTTGGCTCGTAGTTAAGCGTAATCCAGTTGACAATGAACTTGTAAAACTGAGGGCTATCCATTGCCTGTTCCGCAAGATGAGTTGCCATTGCATTAATGGAGTCTGGATTTTGCGGTGTTAATTCGTTGAAGGTTCTTTTCAATTTGTTGAAGACTACAGGCGTACGCAGTAATCTTTCATCCTCAAAGTCTACATTATCGAACATCTGGCGGCGGTAAATAGCCACTTGCTTCTCTTTGTCCAACTCGCCGTTTGGTAGGCGAACATCGACTATTTCTGGGTTTTGGCCAGCATATTTAAACTTTGTAAAGAATGAATTTGGGTAAGTATCAAATATATCTTGCAAATGTCCCTTGCGGGCAGCTACAAGCGAATCCTGCGTTGCTTTATATTGCTCATATGCAGCCGACCCTTCTGGTACGGCACTTATTTTAGCGGCAATTTCCTGAAACTGTGGCTGCAAGCTACCTTCAAACTTCAGGTTCTGATAAAGCAATTCAACATCCAAATTGCCATCTACTTGGGCTGTATTTGGGATATCTGCTGCATCAGCAGTAAAAGTGAAGGTTTGGTCTTTATCGAGTAATAATTGAACAGCAGCCTGGCTGACAGGATCGTAAACGTAGTAAAAGCCTGCTGGAAGTGGTTCATCGCGTTTGAAAATGATGGTACCATCATTGGCGATATTGGCAGAATCTGCACGAAATGATTGCTCGGCAAAGAAGCCAATCAAATAAACCTGACCACTATTGAGGCCATTGAGCTGTACTTTAAAGTCAGTATTTTCTGCTGGTCCATCTGATTTGGCGGAAGCCTGACCAGAACCACTGGCACCGCAAGAGAAAAGCGTAGCGAATACAAGTAATAAGAAGATAAAAGATCTCATGACATTGTTTTTCAATAAAATTAGAACGGAAAAATCGCGGAGTTTACGTTTGCAATAATACGTTGAAAATTCGGTTTGGTTGCAAAATTTGAGACAGACTTACACATCCTGACCATAGCCTGAAAAAAGAAGAAAGCCCACAGTAATCTTACTGCAGGCTTTTATTTGTTTGGTCTTGCCTTTTACCTT
>JALEHC010000422.1 GCA_022763215.1 Saprospiraceae bacterium | reverse complement strand
TTAATTTTATCTTGAACAATTATAAATGAATAATGGAGTGTAAAAACTGTAAAAATACCTTTGAAGGGAACTTTTGCAACCATTGCGGGCAAAATGCTGCGGTCGATCGCTTGAACTTTCGGTACCTGTTTTATGAATTACCCAATGGACTGTTTCAACTCAATCATGGCTTTTTATTTACCATAAAGGAATTGACATTTAGGCCGGGACATAGTATTCGAGAATTTCTTTTGGGAAGAAGAAAGCCACACTACAGGCCCATCTCCTTTTTACTACTTACCACAGCGCTTTACGTTTTGTCAACTTATCTGATGGATCGAAATACCTTTCTGGATGACTTTGTGTCTGGATTTAAGTCAGGTATAGATGATGAAAGAGACCGTCCCCTCCTATTTTACCTCGATTGGTTGACCAAAAATCAAGTCTACGCAGCATTAGTTGTTATGCCTCTTTTCTCAGCTGCTTCGTTTTTAGCGTTTCTCAGATCGGGCTACAACTACGTAGAGCACTTGTTTTTGAACATCTACATTACTGGTCAACAGATGCTCATCTATCTTTTTCTGAGTTTCATCTTTTTTAAAGAGAATATTTTCATAGCTACTCCATTTTTGGTGGGAATGATATATAATATGTGGACCTTCCACCAGTTTTTTAAAGACAAAAAGTTCTTTATCAACCTTGGCTTAGTCTTGCTGACATATATCATCTTTTTAATTATGATATTATTATTAATCTTGCTCCTGGCGATACTAATTAACTTTTAGCAAACGATAAACTAAACCACTTACAACCGATGCAAGCTAATCCAAGAATTGTATTATCTGCTTTGTGGATATTACTGACCGTCAATTTCATTTTTTGTGATGTTTTCACCCTCATGCATGCCGCTGACTTACGTCAAATACTAAACGGGCAGGTAGGCGACATGGAAATTACCCAAGAATTTTTGTTGGCTTTTGGTTTCATCATGGAAATACCGATGCTGATGATTGTGCTTTCGTTGGTTTTAAAATACCAGCTCAATCGAATTCTGAATATCATTTTCGGAATTCTTTTACTCATCGTGCAAGCATGGAGCCTTGGTGTTGGCGATAACACTTTGCATTACATCTTTTTTAGCATCATTGAAATCCTGACTTGCGCAACTATCATTTGGTATGCCTGGAAATGGAACAAAATAACCTAAGCATGAAAGCAGCTATCTGTACTCAATATGGCCCACCGGAAGTACTAGAAATCAGAGATATTGAAAAACCAACACCCAAAGACAAAGAAATTTTGGTAAAAGTAATGGCAAGTGCTGTCAACTCAGCGGATGTTCGGATACGCGGTCTTGTGGTGGAAGGATTTATGAAAATAATCATGCGGCTCGTCCTCGGCTTCAAAGGCCCGCGAAAAAAAGTCCTTGGAACTGTATTTTCTGGAGTCGTAGAAAAAATTGGTAAAGAAGTAGCTTCCTTTAAAGTGGGCGATGAGGTATTTGGCAGTACGGGCTTTCAGTTGAATGCACATGCAGCATACCTGACTATAGCCGAAAGTGGTCCGGTAAGCCTAAAACCAGCCAATGCTAGCTTTGAAGAAGCGGCAGCTATTGCGTTTGGAGGGCAAACAGCTATTTATTTCCTGCATAAAGCAAAAATTAGAAAGCAAAACAATACCAAAATCCTGATCTATGGTGCCACTGGCTCAGTCGGAACGGCAGCGGTACAAATTGCACAATCTTATCAGGCTGATATTACTGCTGTTTGCAGTAGCTCGGGCGAATCACTTGTACACCGTCTTGGCGTCAAAAAGATCATCAAATACGACCAAGAAGATTTTACTAAACACCCAGAAAAGTTTGACATCATCTTTGATGCAGTGGGCAAAACGAGCAAAAAGCAATGCAAACAATTGTTAAATTCTGGTGGACAGTTTTTTACAGTCGGCGGGATGGATGTAGCAGACGAGCAAAAAGCATACCTCGACATTTTGCGAAAGCTATTTGAAGAAGGCCATTATCAAGCAACAATTGACCGGGTATTCCGCCTCGATGAAGTAGTCGAAGCACATCGATATGTCGATACAGGCAGAAAAAAAGGGAATGTGGTACTCCAAATTGCAGAATAAGTTTTGCCTTTAAGGCTAAACATTTGCTTGAAAAAGAAGCTTTCTATTGCGTAAAGACTTTGGTAAAATGTAATTTCGCCAATCTATTTTGTATGGTTGTGCTTTGCTATTGCACACCAAAACTAACCAATGACCAAACCAAATATTATGGCAAAAGAAGCTTTCCTTGTTGATGGAATACGAACGGCAATCGGCAAATTTGGGGGTACCCTTTCAACCATTCGCACCGATGACCTGGGGGCACATGTGATTCGAGCACTGGTAGAAAAACACCCCAATATTCCTAAAGATGCTTATGAAGATGTGATTTTTGGCTGTGCGAACCAAGCCGGAGAAGACAACCGAAACGTTGCGAGAATGTGCCTGCTTCTGGCTGGGCTTCCATGGACGGTGCCCGGAGAAACCGTCAACCGACTTTGTTCTTCCGGGATGTCGGCTATTATTCATGCCAATAGAGCTATCAAAGCAGGTGATGGTGATATGTTTATTTCAGGTGGTGTGGAGCACATGACCCGAGGGCCGTGGGTAATTTCGAAAGTTTCCAAACCTTTTGGCCGTGATGCACAAATGCATGATAGTAGTTTCGGATGGCGATTTGTCAATCCAAAAATGAAAGCCTTGTACGGAACTGACGGCATGGGTATGACAGCCGAAAACCTGGCTGAAATGTACAAAATCAGTCGGGAAGACCAAGACAAATTTGCTTATCAGTCTCAGATAAAGGCCGCTGCCGCGCAAAAGAGTGGCCGATTGGCGGAAGAAATTGTAGCGGTTGAAATTCCTCAGCGAAAGAAAGATCCTATCATTTTTGATCAAGACGAATTTATTCGTCCTGGCACCACTATGGAAATTTTAGGCAAACTCAGAACTGCTTTTAAATCTGCCGATGAAGGCGGTACGGTTACAGCTGGTAATGCATCAGGCTTGAACGATGGTGCTGCTGCCGTCATTGTAGCTTCCGAAGATGCCGTCAAAAACTATTCGTTAAAGCCATTAGCAAGAATCGTCAGCTCCGCTGTGGTGGGTGTAGAACCGCGCATCATGGGTATCGGGCCTGTCGGTGCTTCGCAAAAAGCACTCAAAAAAGCAGGTCTGACATTAGACGATATGGGTGTCATTGAGTTAAACGAGGCTTTTGCAGCACAATCACTAGCCGTGATTCGCGAACTGGGTATGGCAGATGATGACCCAAGAATTAATCCAAATGGCGGTGCAATTGCGATTGGTCACCCACTAGGTGTTTCCGGTACCCGCATTATGCATACAGCCGCACTCGAACTACACAAGCAAAACAAGCAATATGCCTTGGTAAGCATGTGTGTAGGCGTTGGTCAGGGATATGCGACTATTATCGAAAAAGTCTAATATTATAAACGCAGAGCAAACGGTAACTCCGCTAGCTCTGCGTTTATCTCCAATCCCTCTGCGTCCAAAAAAATTACAACTTCATCTCCGGGATATCCCCTTCCACAATGAGTTTTCCTTCAGTAGCTTCTTTGATTTGTTCCACTGTAACGCCAGGTGCTCGCTCTTTGAGGTGGAATGCACCATCTGCAATATCCAGCACAGCCATATTGGTGACAACGCGCTTAACGCAATTGACGCCAGTTAGTGGTAGCGTACATGATTTAAGCATTTTGGACTGACCACGTTTGTTGGTATGCATCATAGCAACGATGATATTTTCGGCGGAAGCCACCAAATCCATAGCCCCTCCCATTCCTTTTACCATCTTGCCAGGAATTTTCCAGTTGGCGATATCGCCATTTTCAGAAACTTCCATGGCACCGAGTACCGTCAGTTGAATATGCCGGCCACGGATCATAGCGAAGCTGGTAGCCGAATCAAAGATGGCTGCTCCGGGCAAGGCTGTAATGGTTTGCTTTCCGGCATTGATCAGATCGGCGTCAACTTCATCTTCATAAGGGAATGGTCCCATACCAAGAATTCCATTTTCAGATTGGAAGGTCACATTGATACCATCTGGAACGTGATTAGCAATAAGTGTTGGAATACCGATACCCAGGTTAACGTACCAGCCGTCTTCCAATTCTTGGGCAATTCGTTTTGCGATTCCGTTTTTATCTAGCATGATCGTTTTTTTGTTGGATGAATTAATCGCGGCTTCTTACTGTGCGTTGTTCGATACGCTTTTCGTAATTCACGCCTTGGAAAATACGCTGTACAAATACCCCTGGTGTATGAATGAAATTAGGGTCCAGTTCGCCTGGTTCTACTAATTCCTCCACCTCAGCGATTGTAATTTTCCCAGCCATGGCCATAGGTGGATTGAAGTTACGAGCCGTTCCTTTAAAAATCAGATTGCCGTAACGGTCTCCTTTCCATGCTTTTACGATGGCAAAATCTGCATCAAAGGCTGTTTCCATGATATGAGGTTTACCATCGAAGTAGCGTACCTCTTTGCCTTCGGCTACTTCTGTACCATAACCTGCCGGTGTAAAAAAGGCAGGAATGCCCGCTCCGGTCATATAGCAACGGGTAGCCAGAGTACCTTGGGGGATTAATTCTACTTCCAGTTCTCCGCTTAGCATTTGCCGTTCAAATTCATCATTTTCACCTACGTAAGAGGAGATCATTTTTTTGATTTGCCGTTTTTGTAATAGCAAGCCCAGACCAAAGTCGTCTACACCTGCATTATTGGAGATACAAATCAAGTCTTTTACATTGGTTTTGGTTAGCTCCGAAATACAATTTTCGGGAATACCGCACAAGCCAAATCCACCTAGCATGATCGTCATACCACTTTCGATTCCTTGAATGGCTTCCGCGGCATTGGCCACAACTTTATTCATATTTATATTTTTTAGGTAAGCTTTACTATTTTAATGAATCCAAGACCTAAAATAATCACCCTTTTCTATTTTCAGGGCATTTTCGGTCAACTTTAGTGGTTTGAAGGTATCGATCATAACGGCCAATTCTTCTGTTGACTTCTTGCCGATACTACGTTCATAAGCCCCCGGATGTGGGCCATGTGGAATTCCGCCCGGATGCAAGGTCATATATCCAGGCCCAATATTGTTTCGACTCATAAAATCACCATCTACATAATATAATAATTCATCAGAATCAATATTGGAGTGATTATAAGGTGCCGGAATAGCTTCTGGATGGTAGTCATACAAACGTGGACAGAAAGAACAAATCACAAAGGCAGAGGTCTCAAAGGTTTGATGTACGGGTGGTGGCTGATGAACACGCCCGGTAATCGGCTCGAAATTATGAATTGAAAATCCATAAGGATAATTATAGCCATCCCAACCAACTACATCAAAAGGATGTGCTCCGTAGACATAAGGCGTGAGCGTTCCCTGCTTTTTAATTTTGATCAGGAAATCGCCGGTTTCATCATAAGTTTCCAAATCTTCTGGAAGCTTATAATCTCTTTCGCAGAAAGGTGAGTGTTCCAGTAATTGTCCAAACCAATTGCGATAACGCTTTGGCGTATAAATGGGATGAAATGACTCGGCATACAAAATGCGATTATCGGCCGTATCAAATTCCAACTGATAAATAACACCGCGTGGAATGATCAGATAATCACCATATTCAAATTCGATTTTGCCGAAAGGTGTTTTTAGCTTACCTGTTCCTTGGTGGATAAACAGCATTTCATCTGCATCCGCATTTTTATAGAAATAATCGGTCATAGATTGCTGCGGAGCAGCAACTCCGATGTGAATATCGCTATTGATCAGCATTGGTTCGCGGCTTTCGAGGAAGTCTGCTTTTGGAGCTACGTCGAAACCAATAAGTTTGCGGGAGGCCATGTTTTTTTCGACTGCAATCTTTGGATTGACGTCAATTGATTCCTGAATTTCTTTCACCATGGTAGGCGGGTGAATATGATACATCAGGGAAGACATACCATCGAAGCCAATGGTTCCAAAGAGTTGTTCTTTGTATAATTCGCCATTGGGTTGCCGAAAAATAGTATGTCGTTTTTGTGGGATTTTTCCCAGTTTGTGGTAAATGGGCATAATTTATGAATATTGATTCACTACAAGTTAACAAGTATTCATAAAACAAGAAAGTACATTCTTGGTTTTGTTTTAACTTTGGGAAGTTCGCCTTGATTAACCATTGCGTGAGCGATGTGAAAGGGTGTCCGCCTGAAGCGGGCAGATGGCAAGGAACGAAGCCAGCCGAACGAACAGTGAGCCCTGAAACGTAGCGCCCCCCTGAAGTACTGCTTTTGCGGACTTCAGGGGGGCACGCCCTAAAAATCAAAAAAAATACCCTCCGTTATGCCGACCATTAGCAAACAGGAAAAATTTTTGGCTGCCGCGCTTCAACTCTTTCATGAAAAGGGTTTTAAAGGAACGACGATGAAGGATATTGCAGAAGCTATGAATTTTGAGGTAGCCAATGTGTACAACTATATCGAATCGAAACAGGCTTTATTAGAGGGAAGTCTGTTTAGTATTTCGAAGCAGTTTCATACGGGCATCGACTTTATTTTGGCCTCGACTTACGCCCCCATTGATCAGTTGCGAGAGTTGATCCGACTGCATATCCGATTGAGCGTGCAATACCCTTACGAAATTGCGCTGCATACGAATGAATGGCGCAATCTGGGTGCCGAAACGCGCCAACAATTTGTGCAAGAGCGTAGTGAATATGAGCAAAAGGTGGCTACCATACTTGAACGAGGGATTACAGATGGCAGCTTACGCCAAATGGATCTCGGCATTGCCACTCAGGCAGTACTTTCAGCAGTTCGCTGGCTGTATCGCTGGTGTACCGATAATCAGGGGCAGTTCAACCCAATTGAATTGGAAAAACAACTGATGGAATTTGTAATTGGAGGGATTGCCAATTCGGCACACCCGTCGATGGACGACAAGCGTGCCGAATAGAAGACTAGTTTTCGTTTTTGACCCACGCCATTTCTATACGACGCTTAGCCAAGTCCGTATCTATGATTTTCACGGTGATTTCATCACCCATTCGGTATTCATCACCCGAATAACGGCCTTTGATAGACAGGTTGCCTGCACCAACTTCAAACGGCTCCTCGGTCGTATCGAAGGGAATAAATCCTTCGCAACGGTTGCCATTGAGTTCGACAAAAACACCACGTTCGATGATACCAGAAATCTGGCCTTTGAAGATATCGCCTACGTGTTTTTCCATAAACTCTACCTGCTTGTACTTGATCGATTCTCGCTCCGCGTCATTTGCTCTGCGCTCTTGGGCGGAAATATGCTGACATTGTTCTTCCAACAATGCCTTTTTTGTGCGATGAGGCTGTCCTTTTACTTCCAGGTTCTTTTCGAGCAATCGATGTGCTAACACATCTGAATAACGTCGAATCGGTGAAGTAAAGTGGGAGTAATTATCGAATCCAAGACCATAGTGGCCAATATTATCGCTTGAATAGGCGGCTTTAGCCATGGTACGAATAGCCAGTGGTTCCAGCAATTTTAAGCGTTCGTCGGTCAACGCTTTTTTGACAAGGGCATTATACGATTTGGAAATGGCTTGCGCCGAATCCACTTTCATTTCGACGCCCATTTCCCGTGCAAAGCGAGCAAATTGCTCTACTTTTTCTGGATCTGGCTCATCGTGTACTCGATATATATAGGGCACTTCACTTTCGTACTTTCTGCCTAACTCAGACATATAAGTAGCCACCTCGCGGTTTGCCAAAAGCATGAAATCCTCGATTAGCATGTGGGCATCCTTTCGCTCTTTGGTGTAGACCGAAATAGGCACGCCGTTTTCGTCTAATTTGAATTTGACTTCCTCTGTTTCGAAGTTAATGGCACCTTCTTTAAAGCGTTTTTTCCGCAGCTTAGTCGCAATGCGGTTAATGACTTTCAGTTCATCAGCCATATCCCCTTCGCCACTATCCAACACTTCCTGTGCCTGATTGTAGGTAAATCGACGATCAGAGTGGATAACCGTTTTACCAAACCAGCGATCAACCACCCTGTCATTTTTATCGAAGGTAAATACTGCGGAGAAGGTAAATTTATCTTCGTTTGGACGCAAAGAGCACAGTTTGTTTGACAGCTTTTCCGGTAACATTGGTAAAACGCGATCTACCAAATAGACCGAAGTAGAACGGTCGAGTGCCTCTTTATCGAGGGCAGTACCCTCTTTGACATAATGCGTTACATCTGCGATGTGGACACCAATTTCCAGATTTCCATTATCGAGATACTGATAAGACAAAGCATCATCAAAGTCTTTAGCATCATCGGGATCAATGGTGAAGGTAGGCACTTGGCGCATATCCCGGCGTTTGGCAATTTCTTCTTCTGGGAGTACTTCGCTCAGTTTATTTGCTTCGTCCATAACCGGAGCCGGAAAATCAAGTTGGAAGCCATTTTTGATGAGGATGGACTTCATCTCGATATCGCTACTTCCAGCTTTTCCGAGCACACTAGTCACTTCCCCTTCCGGATTTCGGAATTTAGCACTTTTCCAGTCGATTACTTTAACGACGACTTTGTCTTCATTTTCAGCATTTCTGCTGTTGTTGAGATCAACTTGTACTTCGGTTGTCAGGTCATCCAGTTGGACGACACCATATTTAGCTTTTCGCCAAAACGTACCGATAAAATGTTCCGTTTTTCTTTCGACAATCTCCATGACTTCCCCTTCTGGGCGGCGGCGGCCTCTGGGCAGCCAGACTCGTATTTTCACCCGGTCGCCATTCATGGCGGTATTCATGTGTTTGGCTGATACGTGTACATCCTCTTCCATATCATCGAGGATGATATAAGCAGAGCCGGTACGAGTCATATCGACTTTACCTTCGTGTAGCCCCAGATCGGAGCTATTTCCACCTTCTTGTTTACGGAGTTTGTATTTGAATTCGCCCATATTGATCAATTGCTGATCGCGGGTAAGTTTTTCCAGGACGTGTTCCACGGAATCTTTATTATTGGCGACTTTCAATTTGCGAATGACTTGTTTGGGGTTCAGGCGTTTTTTAGGATGTCTTTTAAAAAGCCTCAAAATCTCTCCGGTAAGCTGAGCGGATGTCAGTTTCTTACCTTTCACGTTTCCTTTTTTTCTTCTCATTTTGGTTTTTGAATATTAATTATTTACTCCTCGGAATCAATGATATTTCCTTCTGGGAGTAATTCTAGTTTAGCAGCACGACTATTTCGGCCATCATATTTGCCGCCATTGGCGTTGGTTTGACCGCTAACGACGGTGATCATCCATTCTTCATCAATCGTTGCTACTGAATTTGTTAACGTTTTGCCATCGGAGAAGGTTCCCGCGATGACTCGCTTATCAATCATTTCTCCTTTATCGGTAAGCGTAAGCAGTATGTATTGATAATCCATCAGTCCTGCTTTCCAATATACGATGGCATGGAACTGATAGGTTTCCGGAATTCGGAAACAAGGGATATACTCCGTATATTCATCAAGCGGCCCTTCAAGTGGAAGGATATACTGCTCAATCATGAGTTGCTGTAATGGTTCGTTTCGTTTGCTAAAAGCGAGGTGAGAATCTTCTCCAAGTGTAATGGGTGGTTTGATGACTGGAAAACGTTCCAGGAAATTATCCAGTTTTACATTGTTGTTTTTATTCATTCTAACGAGTACTATTCTCTTTTAATTTACTAATAATGTTTGAGGGGACTAAATAATATAAAAAGTATTTGTGTTTAGCCCGATTTTTGTAGTTCAAAAAAGCAGAAAAGGCGCTTCCAATTTGAAATGATTCTAAATAAAATCACCATAAATACTTGTCACGAACAACAATTGGGCAAATGGCCTTAATAATATAGTTTTGCGAAGATAATGGGTTAAATATCATTATTTTGAGTTCTCAGGCAAATTCCATTTGCTATTATTCGCAAAAATGACAAACGTAAAAAACAAGAAACATGAGTTGGTTAACCAAAGTTCTAACTTCTTCAATAGGAAATAAGCTATTGATGAGTTTTACCGGGCTCTTTCTCAGCCTCTTCCTGGTGGTTCACCTGGCGGGTAACCTCCAACTATTGATCGACGACCAAGGGCACAACTTTAATGAGTATGCTGAGGTCATGGAATCGAACCTATTGATCAAAACCGTCGCCTATTTGCTGTATTTTTCCATTTTGCTTCACGCATACAAAGGTATTGCAATTTGGGCAAAAAATCGCAAAGCACGCGGTAACAAGCGTTATGCCGTAAAAGCATCTGGTGGTTCAACCTGGACTAGCCGTAACATGGCGCTATTGGGTTCTATTCTGTTTATTTTTATTGGCATTCACATGAGCCAATTCTGGTACCAGTTCAAATTTGATCACGATCCGAACCTAACCTATTTCGAAATCGTTCAATTAGGGTTCCAAGAATGGTGGATCGTTGCCTTTTATGTAGCTGCTCAAGCAGCACTCGCCTATCACCTATTACACGGATTTCAGTCAGCATTCCAGACACTGGGTCTGAGAATCGGCAAATACGAATCTGTGATCAGAGGAATTGGAGTAGTTTTCTCGATTGCTATTCCTCTGTTGTTTGCGATTATTCCCGTATTTATGTTCATGGACTTTTACCCACTAAGTGAGTTTAAAGTAATTCCAGGACAATAATTTTTTAGAATAAAATCCAGTTTCATCATGTCTATACAATTAAAATCAAACGTACCTCCAGGGTCGCTAGCTGAGAAGTGGACACAATATCGTTCCACAATGAATTTGGTGGCTCCGAACAACAAGCGTCGCATCGATGTGATTGTTGTCGGAACAGGACTAGCGGGTGCTTCTGCGGCATCTACCCTCGGAGAGTTAGGTTATAACGTGAAAGCATTTACTTTCCATGATAGCCCTCGTCGTGCACACTCCATTGCTGCACAGGGTGGTATCAACGCTGCTAAAAACTATCAGAATGATGGGGACAGCGTTTACCGTTTATTTTATGATACAATCAAAGGTGGTGACTACCGTTCTCGCGAATCCAATGTCTATCGTCTGGCGGAAGTAAGCCGTAATATTATTGACCAAGCGGTTGCTCAAGGTGTACCTTTTGCTCGCGAATATGGTGGTCTGTTGGCCAACCGTTCTTTCGGTGGTGTACAGGTGAGTCGTACCTTCTACGCAAGAGGTCAAACGGGACAGCAGTTATTGCTGGGAGCATACCAGTCATTGTCTCGCCAGATTTCTTTGGGTAATGTTGAGATGTTCAACCGCCACGAAATGCTTGATTTGGTTATCAAAGATGGCAAAGCGCGTGGTATCATTGCTCGTAATTTGCTGACAGGCGAATTGGAGCGTCATGCAGCACACTGTGTTGTTTTGGCAACGGGTGGATATGGTAATGTTTATTACCTGTCAACTAATGCTATGAATTCTAACTCATCTGCTGCTTGGCGTGCAGTACGTCGCGGTGCTTTGATGGCAAATCCATGTTTCTGTCAGATTCACCCAACTTGTATTCCGGTTTCTGGTGACTATCAGTCTAAGCTTACGCTAATGTCAGAGTCACTGCGTAACGATGGTCGGGTATGGGTACCAAAGAAGCAGGAAGATGCAAAGGCTATTCGCGAAGGTAAAAAGACTGCTTTGGACATTGCGGAAGCAGATCGCGATTACTATTTGGAGAGAAGATATCCGGCTTTCGGTAACCTGGTACCTCGTGACGTTGCTTCGCGTGCCGCGAAAGTAGCCTGCGATGAAGGTCTTGGTGTGGCACCAACTGGCTTGGCCGTATTCCTTGACTTTGCTTCTGCGATTGAGCGCTACGGCCGCTCGGAGGCAAATTCGAAAGGTATGCACAATGCCGATCAGGCAACAATTACCAAATTGGGTAAGGAAGTAGTTGAAGCAAAATATGGTAACCTATTCGAAATGTACGAAAAGATTACCGGTGACAATCCTTACGAAACACCAATGAAAATTTATCCAGCGATCCACTATACTATGGGTGGACTTTGGGTAGATTATAATCTGGAGACCAACATCCCTGGTTTGTTTGCATTGGGTGAATGTAACTTCTCTGACCACGGTGCCAACCGCTTGGGTGCATCGGCATTGATGCAAGGTCTGGCAGATGGTTACTTTGTAATACCTTATACAATTGGTCAGTTCTTGTCGAATGAAATTCGTACACCAAAGATTGATCCAAACGCGGAAGAATTTGCGAAAGCAGAACAAGCAACCAAAGAACGCTTGGAACAACTAATCGGCGTGAAAGGTAACCAGTCTGTAGAAAGCTTCCACCGTCGTTTGGGTAAAATCATGTGGGATTACTGCGGAATGTCGCGTAATGCAGATGGTTTGAAATCTGCCCTAAAAATGGTACGCGAGCTACGCGAAGAGTACTACAAAGATGTATTCATTCCTGGCGGTATGGACGAATTCAACCCAGAGCTAGAGAAAGCAACTCGTGTTGCCGACTTTATCGAACTGGGTGAGGTGATGATCCTAGATGCACTCAATAGAAACGAGTCATGTGGTGGTCACTTCCGTGAAGAATACCAGACTGAAGAAGGAGAAGCATTACGAGACGACGAAAACTTTGCATACGTTGCAGCCTGGGAATACAAAGGCTGGGACCAAGAACCAGAGATGCACAAAGAGGAACTGGTATTCGAAAATGTAGAGTTGAAGACTCGTTCGTATAAGTAATTTTCTAACATCTGTTTGGCTACAGCCAAACTCAAAATAGAGAAAAATGAAACTCACACTAAAAATATGGAGAGAAGGCGGCGAATTTGGCTCTGGTAAATTCGAGACCCATAAACTCGATAATGTGACCGAGCACATGTCTTTTCTCGAAATGCTGGATGTTTTGAATGAGCAATTGATTGCTGAAAAGAAAACACCAGTTGCATTTGAACATGACTGCCGCGAAGGTATTTGCGGTACGTGTAATATGGTGATCAATGGTCACCCACACGGCCCTCAGGCCAAAACAACAACTTGTCAGTTGCACATGCGTAAATTCAAGGATGGCGATACGATCACGATCGAGCCATTCCGAGCGAATGCTTTCCCAGTTATCAAAGACTTGGTAGTAGATCGCGCTTCTTTTGACCGCATTATTCAGGCTGGTGGTTTTGTCAGTATCAATACTGGTCAGGCGCAGGATGCGAATGCTACGCCAATCGAAAAAGACACGGCATCTATGGCATTTGATGCAGCAACTTGTATCGGTTGTGGTGCATGTGTAGCAGCTTGCCCAAATGCATCGGCTATGTTGTTTACTTCTGCTAAAGTATCGCACTTGGCGATGTTGCCACAAGGCCAGGTAGAAGCAAAGAAACGTGCACAGAATATGGTAGCACAAATGGATAAAGAAGGATTTGGTATGTGTTCAAATATCGGATTGTGTGAAGCAGAGTGTCCAAAAGGAATTTCTGTGGATAACATTGCGCGCATGAATGCAGAGTACCTTTCTGGTGCATTTAGTGCATAAAACTTGTATATCCTTGGGGGCTATTGTATATTGCTATTAATTGTTTTATACAGTTGCCCTTCAGATTTAAAAGTATAGGTCCCCGGCT
>JALEHC010000421.1 GCA_022763215.1 Saprospiraceae bacterium | reverse complement strand
GGGTCCAATACTGTCAGGTTAGACTCTACAATACTATCGCAAGCAAAAAATAGCTGAATCGTATCTAGATACGTTCCAGTTTCAGAATAGACCGAAGTACCCGCCTGATAAGTGTCGCCAGCACAAATGACCGTATCAACTACTGTCATAGGCGTAATATCGCCGGCATCCGTGACATTTACCGTAAAGGTTCCGTACAAATTAGCGATTGCACCGTCTATCAGAATGTAGTATTCTTGATCATCATATAGGCAACTTACTTCAAGTGTTTGATCAGGAGATGCCGCATTATCGCCACTTTCTAATGGAATAAAAAAGCCATTACAATCATTGGTAGTTCGAAGAACTGCCATTTGTATGTCAAGCGGATCAATTCCTCCTGGTTCTGATAATGCTTCTACAATCACATGACCAGAAGATGGCGGCGTAAAGGAAACCCAAACAGAAGCCTGAGAGCCAAATGCCGGAATAGGTACATCCCCGGTTCCATCCGCACAAAAATTTGAATAAAAGCCATCCAAACTTGCGGTTCCTCCTTCAGGTACAATTCCGATATATTCCGCTTCACAGGGTGTATCACCCGCTTCTGTCGCTACAACATTCACTAAGTCGAAACCAAAAACGCCCATTAAGTACTCCGGCGGATCAAAATAACCGGCATCAACCATGATATAGTAGGTTGTATTTGGCTGTACACACCTCAAATCCATAAATGCATCTTCTGAATTGATTGGCCAATGTGAATCTTCCAATATTGGCTGGCCGGTACAGCTTCCATCAAGCGTTGTAAAGACGGCCACCTGCAAATCAATCGGATCGCCTGTGTTTTCAGGATCATTCAGAAAGTTCATAAGTATTTCAGGCCCAATATCTGGGCCAGTAGTAAACTTAAACCAACACGAAAAATCATCTGCAAAAATGCCAAATTGTTCAGTGCTAATATCATTGACATTATCGGTACAATAATTATCGTAAATCCCTTGAGAAGCATCACCAATAACCCCTCCTGCGGTTAACACACCCAAGTCAATGGCATTACAAATGAGGTTATTACTCATGTCTTCTCCGGAGGTTATGGAGAATTCAAGTGTTCCTTCTGAAGTCCCGCCAGCAGGAAGGGAAAGAGAATAATTGGTAGTTGTACCGGCAGTTGGCAAGGCAAATTCCTGACAAATTGTTTCGACGCAAGTCTCGTCCAATTCGCAAACGCCTATACCCGGAAGAACGATTCCGTCGTTCTCAAAAACGGTAAAACAAACTTCTATAGTGGTGTCCGGTAATTCCAGAAAACAGTCCAGTGTATCAAGATACTGTTGATTCGGGACAGCATTAAAACAAGCCCCTACCCCTGGGTAGGTTACGGCTCCTTCTCCGGCTACATCTACTTGCCAAAAAATATCTGGATCACCGCCAAAGACGCCATCCGTACAGGTGGTAGATACATTGGCTGAAAGTACGGTCAGGCTAACCTCTACTTGTGATTGACTCAGTAAAGGCATACAACAAAGTGATAAAATAATTGCTAAATTCCGAAAATTGATAATTGCTTTCATAGAAAATCAATTGGTTTAAACTGGGGAATCCCATGAATACCCTGAAAATTACAAATTTGAGCAAAACTCAAATGTATATTATGGTACAATGCATAATAGCAGCCAAACTTGTTCAGAAGGAATGGCCCCATATTGGGGTGATTTGACGAAAGATTTGTGATAGTGCTCGTATGAAAGACTTGTTGTTTCAGTCTTTTGAAGGATGTATAGCTAAGATAAATAAAAGTAATTAAACTATTATTATCCGTATTCAAAACGATCGTAAATTTACAAATATTCTATTCTATAAACAGTTTTTGTTCTATTTTCACCCTTATGCAAGTATGGACAAAGACCATTGGCTGGCTCATTTTCGGCCTCATCTGTTACTTTCCGCTTTTTTTACATCTGGATATGCCTCCTATCAAAGTATGGGATGAATCTCTGTTTGCCATGCGCGCTTATTATATGACAGAAGAAGGTGCTTTCCTTGAAAACTTTCAGTCTTTTCCTGGTCAAGCCGATTACGAAAACTTGAAGCCTCCCTTGGGCACCCTAATTCAGGCCTTATTTTTCCGCTTATTCGGCGTCAGTGAATTAAGCCTTCGGCTGCTGAGCAGCCTGGCGGCGATAGCTACCTTTGGCTTGCTATTATACATTTCCCGCAAGGTGAGCGGCCATATTTGGCCCGGCCTGATCGCCACGCTATGTCTACTGTGCAGCACGGGCTACATCAGCCCACACATGGTAAGAACAGGCGATCAGGATGTGCTGACGAGCCTGCTTATGCTGTCGCAAATGTGGCTACTATTCCGATTTCACGAAAGTGAGCGATCAAAATATCTGTATCTATTCAGTTTTGTGGCTTTACTCACCTTTTTGGTAAAAAGTGTGTTTGCGCTTTTCTGGTTTCCGGCATTTGCAATTTTCTTGTTGCTGGCTGGGTCGCCAAATCGCGTATTTAGCCTTTTCAAGCGCAGTGCTTTTTGGGGAGCAGCGCTACTGCTGCTTGGAGGTATTGTTGGATATTATTGGACGATGAATGCCTTATATCCGGGCTTTTGGGGACATGTGCTGGATTCTGTATTGGGCCGGTATGTCAAAGTTATTGATCAACACCAGCATCCCTTTGGTTTTTATTTTCAGCATTTTTGGCAAAGTCGCTTTTTTCCTTGGGCTTGGTTGCTATTGGTTGCGCCTTTGTTGCATTTTAGGTATGAGCGGCGCGTACAACAGCTACATCTGTTATTATGGCTGTGCTTATTGTCTCATTTTCTGATTATTTCCAGCTCGGCTACCAAGCTCATTTGGTATGATGGCCCTGTTTTTGCGTTGGCGGCACTTATTCTTGGAATAGCAATATCACATGTACTACAGCTATTGGGGCAGCGACTTTCGTCAAATGCGACACTGGCGAAAGTGGCCATACTGGGGTTAATGTTTGCTATTCCATACTACCAAGTCATTCAGAAAATTTATCATAAAAAATGGACAGATACGCATGATCAATTTGCTTACCTAATGAAGAAAGTAGCTCAGGAACAGCCAGATATCAAAGATTATGTAATTTACTGTGGTCCTTACAACGGGCAGGTGGGTTTTTATACGCAATACTGGAATGATACTCGCTCTTACAACATTAAAGTGGCAGACTACTGGAAAGACGAGATGATGCACGAGGGCGTATACATTTTGAGTTGTTATCCTGAAAAGTTGGAAGCAGTGCGTGAAAGGTATCCGGTAGAGATCATCAACCGTTATGAGCAATGCGAGCTGGTCAGGCTAAAAGGAAAATAACCCCCAGAAAACACTGAGGGTCACTTGTTTTATTGCAGAATTAATTTCCGAACGAGGCGTTTATCATCCTGACTTAACTCCAAAAAGTAAGTTCCTTTCATGCTATTAGCAATATCAATTCGATCGCTAAACACACCAGAAAAATTGCCCAAATTGTTGAAATAGATCGCTTGTCCTTTTGGGTTGTAAATACGGATCGCCGTTCGGCCTTCCTCTGGCAAATCAAACTGTACATCAAATATTCCGGTACTTGGATTTGGGAATACTTTAAGCTCTTCAAAACTTAGCTGAGCACCTTCGATTTGCTCGAAAGAGCGTACATTCTCTGATTCGTCATTTATGCTGGCACCACCTGCCTCTGTCGTTTCCTGTGGCTGTAGAGCAAGCTCCAATGCGAGAATTTCTTCCTCCAGCGCATCTTCCAAAATGGCTTCTGAAATCTCAGAGCTGGGTTCTTCCGGCTCAATCACAACTGGGCCTTCAGGCCGGCTATGATCATTATGAGTAGCTGCTCTTGATTTGATAGGGCGGTTGGCAGTCATTAAATCTCCGTTTCGATAAAACGTAACCTGAATGGCATCTCCAACATTGCGATTATCGATGGCAGGGTCCATGTCATGCCAATTGATGACTTTAAAATCGTCGATCTGTGTGATGATATCCCCACTTT
>JALEHC010000420.1 GCA_022763215.1 Saprospiraceae bacterium | reverse complement strand
ATATTACGAGTACTGCCCAAATCACCATCAAAGCACCGAGCGGTACCTTGGTACCAACGCACATCACTTCTCTTCAGGAAGGCGCTTTTTGGGAACTTAATAGCAGAACTGAAAGCCCAGAAGAAGCTTCTGACTATGATTATTTCAGCTTTGCACTAACAAGCCTCGGTACTTCTGCTTTCGAATTTGAAGAAGGTCAGGCACTTCCTGTTTTACAATTTGAAAATGCCAACGGTTGTATGGGAACCGTACAACTGGTTGACAACGATAATGACATTTTTATGCCACCTAATTCCAGAAAACTAAATATTGGTAACCAAATCTCTGTTCTGGGAGCTAAAGGCGAAGCCTATACAGGTTTGGTCGATGACGGAACTGTTGATTGTCTGGTGTCTTCTACCTCAGAATTGACAGCAACAGATTTCGAAATTCATCCAAATCCGGCAGTAGAATTTATCCTGATTGATTATCAATTAGATATCCCAAGTCAGGAGGCTCAATTTGTTATCACAGATGCAGAAGGGCGTGTCGTTCAGCAGGCTAGAGTAAATCTGCTTAGCGGCCAGCACCAAATGCGCATCGAGCTGAGCTCACTGCCTGGTGGCGTCTACTTCCCTGAATTCAGAGGAACAGATTGGCAGCTTTCGCTGGACCGTCTAATGATAAAAACACCTTAAAGAGTTTTTTTAGATGTTCGGCTAGGCTTTGGTACCTGCCCGTCTTCGGACGGGCAGGCTTTTATTATTGTAGAATGACCTTCTCCGTCAATTGTCCACTTTCCCAGTTCACTTTCAAGAAGTAGCTGCCTTTCGGCAAATGAGACACCGAAATGGATGCCCGATCTGTTTTAACTCTTCCACTTCCTACCAATGCACCTTGCACATTGTACAATTGATAATCCGCTTCTTGGGTTAATCCTTGTAACTGAATTTCGGCGAAAGCCGGATTAGGGAAGACCTCTATTTTCTGATGCTCAATTTCTGGAGTATTCGTCAGAATATCCTGATAAGTAGAAAAGAATAATAGCGTTGAAATGGTTGCAGGCTCTACACACTGACCGTGATTAAAGTCTGGATTTACATTTACAGCCATCACATTGGTCGCGCCATTTTCATTCATCACGGAGTCAGCCACTATGCTGTTGGTGTAAATAACCTGATCGTCTGCCTGACAATACATCAAGCGAGTAGGAGCCTGTGGCGTCCAATCGTACACATCATTGGCACGAAGTGCTATATTGATTGGATGCTCAAGATTATTTTCTACTTCACTAATAATGCTGTCTTGAAATAACCGGCGGGTGATGGACTCTCCAGTCAGGTTCTCGAGTTGTGTGATCAGCAATGAATTGAGTGAAAATAAGCCTGTACTTCCTTCATAAAACTGCTCAATGACTGTTGCATAAGGTTGTTTGAATACTTCATCTACATCATCAAACAAATCATAAACATAGTCGTACGACAAAACCGTATAGGGGGCATAAGCCGGGAAAAAATAAGGCGTTTCCGACAAAATCACATCTCGCATCTCGCCAGAAATACTATACGGCCCAGACATAGGTGAAGAAGCCGTTACCGTAAATTCTTCGGTATAATTAGCCTCAATTTCGCGATGCACAGCTGCTGCAGCATGGCCACCCTGCGAATACCCAGAAATAAACAATTGGTCATTCAGCAGTAGATCATTTTGCTCGGCATATTGCCGTGCTGCAAATAGCATATCAATGGCTGCTGATGCTTCGGAATCTGCATGAACATAAGGATGAAATCCTCTGGATTCACCTAGCCCGAGAAAGTCAGCGGCTGTTGTCACATATCCGACACCAGCAAAGACCGTCGCCAGCTCATAACCGCCCTGCAAATTGGATGGCACATCAAATGGTCCATTAACGGTACCATGCTGGTAACTAAGCAATGGAAAAGCCAAAGGCTCGTCGTGTATAGGAATGACGATCAGGCCAGAAGCGGTGTCGATTTGCCCAAACACATCCGGTGTTTCGTAAGTGATTTTGTACATATCCACGCCATATTGCATCAAGAAACCATAATTGGCCACCATTTCCTGCAAGGAAATACTGCCCTTAAACTCGGCATCTATCAGGTTTTGGCCATTGGCCGCAGGGGTGAAAAAAATACAAATCCATATAAAAATTGGTAATACTCTTTTCATAAAGAAATTTTTAGGAATTAAGTAGTTGATCGCTAAAAATATTCTTTTCTTTCCTTAAATCAAGAAAAGGATATTCTTTTTCGAGCGAATTGACGTTTTCTAGCTGCTTTCGCAAAAACTGCTGATGCGCTTCGCTTTCCGGGAAAAAGGCTCTGTGGGCACTTGCTTGCCTTACTTTTTGCACCTTTCGGTAAATCTGCCTCGTCGTCTCGTCCCAATAAGTTTGTTGGAAATATTGCCAGATATATTCAACTGCTAAGCTGGATGGATGAATCAAATCATCGGCATAAAAGCGGTAATCGCGCAGGTCGTCCATTAATAATTCGTAAGCTGGAAAATAATGTACTTGTGCAAACTCTTGCTCAAGTTCATCTATGGCCAACAACAGGGCAGCTTTGCTGCGCTGATTGTTGATCAAACCTTCCTTAATGTGCCGCACAGGACTAACAGTAAACAGTATGTTGATGGCAGGGTGCGCTTGCAAAAGTTGTTCGATGGCTTTCGCCAAATGCTGAACAATCGTTTCAGGCCGGAGTCGTATTTGCCGAAAGGCAGAAGCAGGAAACTTGTGACAATTTGCTACTGCTTGTTGATTGTCTAGGTGCTGATAAACAAATGCCGTTCCCAGTGTAATTACCAGAAAATGGCTTCTGCTCAGTTGTTCCCGCCCGCTTCGGAGTGCTTCGTTGATCTTTTGAACCGTCTGCTCCGGCTCAGAGCCTGAAAAACGGCTGTGGTGATCAAAACTGTGATAAACACCCTGATGGGTAACCAAGTCAGCGATAGAATAGTCTTCATGGGAGAGTAGTCGTTGCAGGCTTTTAGCTATAGAAATCGGATTGTATAAAATACCAAATGGATTGAGCTGTAGATCAAATTTTGAGTCTGTCATACGTTGAGCAATATGCTCTGCAAAGCAGGAACCCATAAACAACAGAGGACTCTGATAGCTGATACGCAAAGTGGTAGAATGTGGTGGCAGGTTGGTGCGAAAGGAAAAATCAGACATACAATAAGTACTTTTATTAAAAGCCCAACAGGAATCTTGACGGTCAAAGTTTATTAGAATGCTGTTAAAAATACTATTTTTAACTAGTTTAGAGTCTGGAACATATAATTTGAATAAAGAAGGATTAGATGGGGTTATTTGACCGATTGTTTGGCCATCCTGGAGAAGAAGACGTACAACCAAATATAAAGTTTGGTCGGTATAGCGATTCTTACAAAGCACCGGAAAATTATAATGCCTGGGATTTGGCATTGGAAGCCTTCGAAGAAGAGCGCTATCTGGAATGTTACCGGTACTTTTTTCGCTATTTACGCGATGATGCGGAAGACAATGTCCGCTATTGGGACAATGATGAGAAAGGAATCGAATTTGAAATTTATCAGGGTTCCGTCAAAATTACCGGCTGTGCCAGCAATAAACGAGTGCGTGCTGAAGCTAAAGTCGTACGGACAGAAGCCTTGAACGTAAGCTTTATGCGGCGACTCATCGAACAAAATTTTGAATTGAAATACAGCCGTTTTGCATTAGATACTAACCAAAATATTGCCATCGTATTTGATACCTACTCGCTGGATGGCTCTCCTTATAAATTGTATTATGCGTTGAAAGAATTGGCCACCAGAGCTGATAAACATGATGACTTGTTGCTGGACGAATTTCGCAATTTGCAGGCCGTAGATAACGATCACTTAGAGGAGTTGCCTCATCATGAAAAAGAGGTGAAATATGATTTCTTGGTTCGTGAAATCAACCGCATCCTAAAAGAAATCGAAACCGGTAACCTCAATAAAGAACAGTATCCTGGCGGGATAGCCTATTTGTTGTTGAGTGCTATTTATAAGCTCGACTTCCTGGTCGTTCCAGAGGGCTTTATGATGGAAACCCTGGAACGCATTCACCGCGAATATTTTAATAAAGATGGAAAGAGTACCATCCAGAAAAATCAGATTCTTTGCAAAGAATTGAAAAAACTGATTGATCGACCAAAAGATGATTTCTTCAAGGAAATGTACCGGGTGAAATCTACTTTTGGAATCACCACACCTGTCAATCATGATCGGATTGTTAGTTTCATAGACAATAATCTGAATAATATGGACTGGTACGAAGAGAATGGGTATTCGACTATTGCCATGGCCATTCCGGCTTACATTGTTGGTTTTTGTATGTTTAATTATGCGGTGCCGGGAGCGAGTCGAGACTTCTTTTTGTTGTATTTTCAGGTAATCGAGCAGGCTTATTTTGATGCACTTGGCTTTAATCTGAATTTGAGAGATCAAAAATCTGGCAAGCTTGACAAAAAACGGATCAAACGTGCCATTGAACGAGTAGTCGAGAAAAATAAGCCGGTTTATACGAAATTAAATCCGATATATTCTATTTTAAAATTTGATTCTCTGCCCGCTTTCGCCAAAAGTTATTTATTAATGGTCAGAAATTTGGACATGACGAAAGCGGATTAGTGTTGATCATAAGCATTCAAACAGATGAAGCATATTTCTTACATCTGGTTTCTGTTATTCTGTTTGTTGAATAGTACAGCTATTCTTCGGGCTCAATCAACACGTGTTCCATATTTCGAAAATTACAGAATCGAACAAGGACTTCCTTCCAATAAATGTTACCAAGTATTAGAAGATCATCGTGGGCTATTATGGCTAGCTACTTCCAATGGGCTGTGTACTTATGATGGCACGCAGTTTCATGTGTTTCAGGAAGACTCTACCCGAAATTCTATTTCTGATTCACATGCCAAATGCTTGTTGTTTGACCGCAAAGGCAATTTGTGGATTGGTACGCAGCTAGGTGGCCTCAACCACCTGGACATAGAAACGAATACTTTTACTTCTTATCAGCACGATAAAAACGATCCCTTTTCTATCAGTAATGATGAAGTTCTCAGTTTGATGGAAGATCAACGGGGCGACATCTGGGTGGGAACTGAAAATGGCCTGAACCGACTCGATCCTGCAACAGGGCGGTTTGAACGCATTATGCCCCAGCCGGACCGAACAGACGGACTTCAGGCCAAGGCCATTCTTTCCATGATGGAAGATCGCAAAGGTCGTTTTTGGATCGGAACCTGGGATGGTGGCTTACATGTGCTGGAACATCCGGAAGATACAACAGCCAGAAACTTTAAAGTTTTTTATCCAGATTCAGAAAAACCACAATCGCTTAGCGGAAAGAATATTTGGAGTTTATTTGAAGATAAGGATGGCCATATCTGGGTTGGTACTTTTTTTAATGGGCTTAATCTGCTACTCAATGATCCGCTGGAAAGCGATGCATTAAATGATGCTCGTTTTATGGTATTTCGTTCTGATAGAAATAACGATAAATCGATTTCCAGTAGCATGATTACTGGGTTTTCGCAAGACCAGTATGGTCGATTATGGATTGCTACAGTTTATGGCCTCAATATTTTAGAATTACCTCGTACTAAAGAAGAATGGAAGGATTGGTCACCAGACAAAGCTGATTTTCTTCGTGTTTTTGGTGGAGAAGTTGACCCTGAATTCATTGCACATGATCAGGTCGAAAAAATATATCGAGCTTCCGATGAAATTATCTGGATAAGTACCATTGGCGGCTTGAGTAAATATGACGAATACCGGTACCCCTTTGAGCATTTTTTGGAATCTCCCAAAGGATTTCAGAATCATTGTCGATCCTTTCATAAGGAAGGAGACGTGATGTGGGTGGCCACGGAAGGGGTTGGCTTAGTGAAATATGATCTGGAAACAAATAGCTTTAAACGATTGCTGGTTGAATCAGGAGACAAAGTCTCCGACATGCGCAATTATTTACGAAAAATCTGGAACGAAGACGATTATCTTTGGCTGGGACACCGTGGTGGGCTGAGCAAAATGGATAAAAGAACGGAACAAATTCAGTATTTTTCAATTCGACCCGATCCGAAGCAGACTTCCATTATCAATGTATCTGATGTGTTCCCTTTTTCAAAAGATACACTTCTACTTGGAACCGATCATGGACTTGTCTTTTTTGATAAAAATTCTAATGATTACAAGTGTATATTGCCTAATCCGGAACAACCTAATTCATTGAGCCACCAAGATATTAACGCCATCAAATTGGATCATAATGGCGACTATTGGCTCGCTACTTATGGTGGCTTGAATAAGATGCGGGTGTTGCCCGATGGAAGCCTGCATTTCACTTCTTTTTTGTATGATAAAGATGATCCAAACAGTATTTGTAGCAATCGTATTCTCGGCCTGGAAATAGTTGGAAAAGAGTTATGGATTGGGACTGAAGATGGACTTATGGTGCGGGATATTGATGCGGGTGCCTTTCGGCAAATAGGACACAAGCGGCTCAACTCCAGCATTTATGCCATGATTCATGACGAAAACGGAACTTTCTGGGGAAGTACAAGTGATGGACTTTTTTCTATTGATCTGGAAAGTGAAAAGTTACAGACCTATAATATAGGCTTGGGCTTAGATAGTAAAAGCTTTGCTTTTAATGGTCGCTATATAGCAGAGGATGGAAAGGTTTATTTTGGAACCAATAATGGATTCATCAGCTTTTATCCTAAAAATATTCAAACCAACCAAGAACCTCCAAATCTTATCTTTACCAACTTTTTTGTGTTTGACCAACCCCTTGCATTGGAAAAAGACATTAATTATGT
>JALEHC010000419.1 GCA_022763215.1 Saprospiraceae bacterium | reverse complement strand
TGACCATTCAATCCATAATAAGAAGAAAGTACTTCTACCTCACGAGGTGACAAGATCGACAAACCTTGTTGAACTTCCTCTTTTAGTGACTGCTCCATCAAGCTGTCATCGGGAGCCATATCTTGCTCTGTAGAGATAACATCCAACATAGTTGAATCACCGTCTTCCCCGCTAAGTGGCGCATCTACCGAAAGGTGACGCCCATTCCCCTTGAGCATGTTAGCAACTTCCTTCGGCGTCATCTCAAGCAATTCTGCCAACTCTTCGTGTGTCGGCTCACGCTCAAACTCCTGAACGAAAGACAAAAATGCCTCATTCACTTTGTTATAAGAACCGACTTTATTCAATGGTAAACGTACGATACGCGAGTATTCGACGATAGCTTGCAGGATAGACTGACGAATCCACCAAACGGCATAAGAAATAAACTTAAAACCTTTGGTTTCATCAAAACGCTTAGCTGCTTTCATCAGTCCGACGTTTCCTTCATTAATCAGATCACTCAGGGACAAGCCCTGATTCTGATACTGTTTAGCTACAGAAACGACAAAACGGAGATTGGAGCGGGTAAGCTTATCCAATGCTTCCTGATCGCCCTCTCTGATACGGCGAGCCAGCTCAGCCTCATCATCGGCGCTGAGCATCGGAATTTTGCCAATATCATTGAGATATTTATCGAGAGCAAGACTCTCTCTGGCTGTAATTTTATTTGTAATTTTTAACTGACGCATATGTTGGGATTTTGAGGATTATCACCTTGTCTATTAAATATACGTTTTTCTATCCAAAAAAGTTGCCTTTTTTACGGCAGCACTTGACTTTTTATCATAAAAAACTTATATCGACCAGTTTTACTACAATTTTAGGTATAAAAAAGTTCCTTTCTCAACTGTTAAACCTCCTTTAATAATAGCCAAAGAAGTTTAAGCTACAAAATATTCAAAAAAATAGTTTGCACTAACTTAAATTGAGGGTGGCGATTTGTACACATACTTAAGACTGGAAAAGATTCGCTAGGTTACAAAAAAAATGCCTAACTCTTAATAAAGAATTAGACATTTTGTGACAAGCAAAGCTTGTACCTTTATAAAATATAAGGTTTTTGACTTTTAGTCGCGGCGTCCACCACCACCTCTTCTGTCATCGCGGTCGTTATTACCATTGCGCTGTGGCCTTGGCATAAGTGCCTTACGAGACAAACGAAGTTTTCCAGTTTTCGGATCTACTCCGATCAGTTTCACTTTAACAGGATCACCTTCCTTGAATACATCTTCTACCTTTTCGATACGGCTGTGCGAAATCTCAGAAACGTGTAATAAGCCACTCTTTCCTAAGAAATCAACAAATACACCATAAGGCATAATTGTTTTTACAACAGCATCATACACATCACCTACCTCAGGGGTAAATGTGATACGCTTGATACGCTCCAAGGCCTTGTCAATTGACGCTTTATCAGAACTAGAGATATTCACAATTCCTTTATCGCCTACTTCTTCGATATTAATTACCGTTCCGGTTTCCTTCTGCATCTCCTGAATCACTTTACCACCAGGACCGATTACGGCACCAATGTAGCTCTTATCGATCTGTAGCTCAACGATCCGTGGCGCGTGTGGCTTGAGGTCTTCACGTGGCTCAGCCAATGATTCACTCATTTTATCGAGAATGTGCAATCGGCCTTCTCTTGCTTGATCTAATGCTTTTTCTAGAAGTTCGTATGGCAGACCATCAATCTTGATATCCATCTGACAAGCAGTGATACCATTTTTGGTTCCGGTTACTTTAAAGTCCATATCTCCCAATGCATCTTCATCACCAAGAATATCCGAAAGGATTGCAGTGCGCTCTCCGTCCGAAATCATACCCATGGCAATACCAGAAACAGGGCTTTTAAGCTGTATACCAGCATCCATCAATGCCAAAGCACCGGCACAAACCGTAGCCATAGAAGAAGAACCATTAGACTCGAGAATATCAGACACCAAACGGATGGTGTATGGCATTTCATCTGGCAATACCTGCTTCAATGAGCGAGAAGCCAGATTGGCGTGTCCTACTTCACGACGACCAGGACCACGCTGTGGTTTTACTTCACCTACAGAGAAGCCTGGGAAATTATAGTGTAGAATGAAATTCTCGTGTTCTTGCTTGAGCGCATTGTCCATCATCAACTCATCCAGCTTGGTACCAAGTGTCAGAGAAGTAAGGGATTGTGTTTCACCACGAGTAAAAATAGCAGAACCGTGTGCAGAAGGCAAGTAGTCGACTTCCGTCCAAATGTGACGAATTTCATCAAATTTACGGCCATCCAAACGAATACTTTCAGAAAGGACCATATTGCGAATGGTTTCTTTCTTGATTTTTTCGAAATAGCCTTTTGCTTCGCTTCCTTTTTCTTCTACAAACTCTTCGCCCTTTTCTTCGAGCATGACTTCTTCCAGCTCTTCTTTTATCTTGCTAAATCCTTCTTTACGAGCTACTTTATCAAGTGCGCCACGCGCAATTTCGAGGATTTTTGCTTCTGTTTTTTCTTTTACGTAAGCTTTTAGCTCTTCATCTACTTCTGGCAATTCAATTTCACGCTTCACAGTTGCTTTTTCACCAACGAGTTCTGCCAGTTTCAATTGAGCTTCACACTGAACTTTGATAGCTTCGTGACCAAACTTGATCGCTTCCACTAGGTCTTTTTCAGTGCACTCTTTCATTTCACCTTCTACCATCATTACATTCTCCATGGTAGCGGCAACAATAATATCAAGATCCGCTTCTTCCAGATCAGAGCGGAATGGGTTGATCATAAATTTGCCACGGATACGCGCTACACGGACCTCAGAAATCGGACCTGCGAAAGGGATATCCGAAACAGCAAGAGCAGCAGAACCAGCCAGCGCTGCGAAAGCATCAGGCATTGTTTCTACTTCACCAGAAATCAAGTTAATGATGAGTTGGGTTTCATTGCGGTAATCATCCGGGAAAAGAGGGCGAATGGCACGGTCAACCAGGCGAGAAATCAGTACTTCGTTGTCTGACAATTTGGCTTCTCTTCTAAAGAAGTTACCCGGAATACGACCAGCAGCAGCAAATTTCTCCTGATAATCTACAGAAAGAGGAAAAAAGGACTGCCCTTCTTT
Source organism: Saprospiraceae bacterium (assembly GCA_022763215.1). Classification (GTDB taxonomy): domain Bacteria; phylum Bacteroidota; class Bacteroidia; order Chitinophagales; family Saprospiraceae; genus JALEHC01. Next base: position 4,553 of record JALEHC010000419.1, on the reverse strand, counting down.
TGCTTCGTAGGCAGAAACAGCGGTTGCAAAGATCATAGTATTTCCGACGCGAACGACGACTGAACCATGTGCCTGTGTTGCCAATTTTCCTGTTTCGATTGTAACGGTCCTACCATCTGGCAACTCAAATGAGGTAGTAATTGGAATCTGTTGTCCCATAAGGTTGTACAAATTTTACTAAATAGTATCAATTGGCTCCTGAATGAAATAATTTTGCTTTTCCCTTTATACTGATAGAAGGTCTAAGGTAGGCTCCTTCAGCGGATTGGGCAGGCAGGTATGGGAGCACTCAAATAACTATCGCTTTTTAATTATAATTGTTGTCAAATATCTATTTCTTGTTTGGCTTTACCTGCTCATCTTTTGGGATAATTCGGTATGAACTTCAAGCGGGGAACTAGCTTACACTAAACGAATAATGCCCTTTTTTTTGCCATGACAATATAGGACAAAATAATTAGGGAAACACCAACCAAGCCGATGTTTCCCTAAAATATTACTTACGAATACCTAATTTCGCGATCAAGTCACGATATTTCTGGATATCTTTCTTTGCCAGGTAAGTCAATAAGCCTTTACGCTTACCAACCAACGTCAACAAAGCTTTTCTACAAGCTGTATCTTTCTGGTTAGCATTCAAGTGCTGTGAAAGCATCTTAATTCGATAAGTAAAAAGAGCAATTTGCCCTTCGATGGAACCGGTATTTTTTGCATCGCCACCGTATTCCTGAAAGATCTCGTCTTTCTTTTCTTGCGTTAGATAAATTCCCATATTTTAATTTTTAACCGTTAGTGATTACGAAAATCAGTTACAGCCGTGCAAAGGTAAATAAAATAATCAAAAGAAATGGGAAAATTTCTTTTCATCCTTTGCTTTCTTGACCTAAGCCCTTTTGCCCGCCAACCTAAGTTGGCGGACGGGCCTGCTGTTTTTATGATTCTGCCTTAAATTTCTTGATTGATTCGGTCAAACGTGGTACCACGTCAAACAAATCTGCCACTACTCCATAGTCAGCAGCCTTAAAGAAAGGTGCTTCTGGGTCTTTGTTAATCACAACAATCGTCTTCGAATTATTGACCCCTGCCAAGTGCTGAATCGCACCTGAAATACCTACGGCAATATATAGGTTTGGACGAATTGCAATACCCGTCTGTCCTACGTGCTCGTGGTGAGGGCGCCAGCCCACATCCGCAACTGGGCGAGAGCAAGCAGTAGTCGCACCTAATTCATTGGCTAAGGTTTCGATGATTTCCCAGTTTTCCGGGCCTTTCATACCGCGACCAGCTGAAACAACTAGCTCTGCTTCTGGTAATGGCACTCTTCCATCAGCTCTTGATACTTCTTTCACTTTTACTTTTGGCTCTGGCAAACTTACTTCCATAGCCTCTGCTTCTACCGCACTTCCGTTTTCCTCTGGCTGAAGCGAATTACCCATCACAGAAATCAATTTGATATCTGATTTGACTTCATAATCTGTAAATGCTTTACCAGAATAAACAGATCTTTTTACTTTAAAACCGCCATCAGTCTGAGGGATGCTGTTTGCTCCCGGTACAGAACCTGCATTTAGGCGTACAGCCAAACGTCCCAGTAGTGAGCGTCCGGTTGATGTATGGCTCATAATGACCACTTTTGCTCCAGTCTGCTCTACAGCACCTGCAATCGCTGCTGTATAAACACTACTGTCAAAAGCATCGAGCTTGGTATCCGCAATGTTGTAGACTTTACTTGCACCATATTTACCAAGTGCACCTGCATCCTGCACTGTGCCCAGAGTAAGGGCAATGCAATCCGTACCTAATGCTTGTGCTGTTTTATATCCATAAGTAACTGCTTCGAAAGCAGCTTTTTTGAAAATTCCTTTTTGATTTTCTGCAAAAACTAAAACCATAGTTGTTGATTTGTCTTGTTGAAAATTGAATGTGTAAAAAACATACCTGCGGATTTATTTACCGCAAAGGTAACGACCTGCACCACTTAGATCACTTTCGCTTCTTCGTGTAGCAGACGTACCAATTCATCCATATTTTCTGGATCAATGAGCTTAACATCTGATTTTTCCGGTGGCAATTCGTAGTGTACCGGTACTACCAAATCTTCAAAATCAACAGCTTCAACCACATTCAGGGGTTTGCGCTTGGCCATCATAATACCGCGCATATTCGGGATACGCTGCTCTGCCAAACCTTTCGCTGCACTCACTACAAAAGGAGTTTCTACTTCCACTACTTCTACCCCACCTTCAATATCTCTTTTGATGGTAGCGGTATTGGCATTCATTTCCATATGACTGGCATACGAAATAAATGGCAAGTCGAGGTATTCCGCAATCATAGCTGCTACTTCCGAACGATTTTGATCAATCGATTCTTTACCAGCAAAAATGACATCAAAGCCTTCATTTTTTGCATAATCAGCTACTTGCTTTGCAATAAACATCGCACTATTCGCTTCTGCATTGATACGAACCGCATTGTCCGCACCAATAGCCAGTCCTTTACGAATAACGGTATCATTGGCTGCAGGGCCTACATTTAAGATGGTTACAGAACCAGAGCCGACTGCTTCTTTCAACTCCAGTGCACGCACAAGGGCATACCATTCATCATAGGGGTTCATGATATACTGTACGCCATTGGAATCTAGTTGGGAACCATCATCCGTAAATTTAATCTTTGTAGTGGTATCGGGCGCTTTACTCACGCAAACCAGTATTTTCATTGGCAACTTGATTTTATATGATTATATATTTCTTTGCTTTCTCTTTCTAAACAAACTAAACTTGCATTCGGTTAGACTTAGGCAGTCTTCTACCATGCAAATATACTTATTTTAACCACATGAACTGTGCTTTTTAGCGAAAATTCGCTAGAATTACATTGAATTGACAATCAAACATAACAACTAACTAGCAATCAAACGATTACCACATGAGCTCATCTAGACTAGACCAACTACTCCAAATGCAAAAGGAGTCTCCTGATGATTCTTTTATCATTTTTGCACTCGCTAAAGAATATGAAAAACTTGGCAATTATGATAAAGCACTCGAATTTTTTCTGCACTTACGTGAAAATGCACCGGAATACATTGGCACTTATTATCACCTGGGTAAGCTATATGAAAGCCAACAAGAAGCCGACAAAGCATTCCAAACGTACAAGGATGGTATCGAAATAGCCCGCAAAATAGGAGACCACCATGCCATGGGGGAACTGGCTGGTGCCAAACTAGCACTAGGCGATGATGAAGATTTTGAGTAATAAAGCGGTCTCCAAAGCTACGCAACTATAATTTTATTGCTCTTTTAGGAAGTATTTTACTTTTCGCATCCCGCTTGGGCCTGTGTGGCTCCAAATTTTTATTTACTTTTGTAAGCAACACCATTTAATAGCGACATAATCTAATTCTACTTCTCCTTTGGTACTGGCCTGTTGATGTTCCTATCAACAGCTACTTGGCCACTATAAGATGCCCTGGTTATTTTCTGAAACACTATTATTGACCTATAGTCAGTTTATTCCTTGATGGATACCTGGCTGAACACTCGGTATACTCCCAAATTGGTATACCTGCTTTACGACAGACAATAATCTACATTTATGAAGAAACTATTATTCCTTACGCTACTGCTGTCCGGATCGGCACAGTACATTTTCGCCCAGTGCAATACAAGTATTGACGCGGGCCCTGACCAAACGATTTGTGCTCCTAACCAAGTCGTTAGCCTAAATGCAACTACCACTGATGATTTTTTTGAAATTGAGTGGATGCCCTTAGGCGAAATTGCCAACCCTAATGCACTCAACACTACGGTACTGCTGGAAGAGACCACTACCTTTACAGTTACTATGCGCAGCTTTTCTGATGAAAATCTGATCATAAATGGTGATTTCAGTGAGGGCGACCAATCTTTTACCAGTGACTACATTTATGGTACGGGTGGCGGAGCTGGCCTTCTTAGCAATGAAGGACAATATGCTATTGCGAGCAATGCGGGCTCTACCCATACTCAATTTGCCAATTGCTCTGACCATACCGGTGGTGGTAATATGATGGTCATTAATGCATCTGGTGATGCCAGCAATGTTTGGTGCCAAACCGTACCGGTAGATCCGAATACCGAATATGCTTTCAGTGCTTGGGTTACTTCAGTCGTATCTCAGAACCCAGCTCAATTGCAGTTTTCGATCAATGGTACTTTGTTAGGGGCACCTTACAATGCATCTAGTGCGACTTGTAGCTGGAATGAATTTTATGAAACCTGGGAATCCGGCAACAATACAACTGCAGAAATCTGCATCGCTAATGTCAATTTCACGCCAGTCGGCAATGATTTTGCACTGGATGATATTTCCTTTAGTCCAGTGTGTATTGCCACAGATGAAGTGACGATTACAGTCGCTGAACTTGATGCTTCCTGGTCAGGTCCGACTACGCTTTGTAGCAATGATGCAACAGTTATACTTAATGATTTACTGGATGCAAATGCGACTACAGGTGGTACCTGGACACTCAATGGAATGCCCATAGACGAAATTAATCCTTCTGC
>JALEHC010000002.1 GCA_022763215.1 Saprospiraceae bacterium | reverse complement strand
CTCACAGCTCCAGTAACCATCACCGATATAGCTCTCGCCCTGCCATTTGTTGTCCCACGAATCGTCCCAGTCATCTCCGGGATCGCGGCCGCCGTTTGAAACCAATGCTTCGCGATTTACCCCTAAAGGATTCATGCCAAACACAAATGCATTGGTTCTATCCAAAAATGGATCAATCAAAAAAGTCAGGTTGTCGCTACCGCCAGCCCGATAGTCGCGGCGCAAGGAAGGAACAATGTAGTCATTGCCCACAGAATGACAAATGGCCCCGATATAGAGTCTTTTATCATCGTAGGCCATATATATTTCTGTATCCACATCATTGCGGACAGAATCTTTAGGAAAATACTGCCAAAAGTTTTTTGCCGGTTGGCCCTCAAACCAAGTTTGTTCATCGAGCTTACCATCCAATACAATGGGCTCGCTGATACGTTTGAGCTGAATTGGCGCCTGTTGAAAGTTTTTTTGTGCTTGAAGCCCTTTTAGTAGGCATACAAAAGTCAGTAGCACGAGTGCTTTTTTCATACCATTTCTTGTTGTCGACTGAACTAATGAGCTATCTTTTGGGGTAGAGTTTTCGGCTGTGAAAATAGCAGTTAATTTTGAAGAAAAACTGAATTCTTTTCACAAAAGCCTATTTGCCAAGTTCGCAACAGTCGTCTGATCAAATAGTTTAGCACTCAAATAAGCCACTGATCCAAATTGCAGGAAGGTATTCTGTTCCGTTTCTTTTAGTATTTTGTATTTTCATAATTCCGTCTAACTACTTAATCTACCCTGATCACTAAAAACAAAACCATGCGCCAATTATTACTCCTTGCCTTGATTGTAGCCATTGTAAATGCTTGCAATCCTTCTGCTTCGACAGAAGCGAATTCTTCCGCACAGCAGCCTTCTTTTTCTGTCGCTTTCGCGGAAAATCTAAGTCAAGAACCACTGACCGGTCGCCTGATCCTGATGTTGTCGAAAGACGATACCGCGGAGCCTCGCTTTCAGATCAAAGACGGCCCTTCTACTCAGTTGGCCTTTGGCCTTGATGTGACAGACTGGCAACCGGGCGAAGCCATCAAATTTGAGGGCGATATCTTTGGTTATCCAATAGCGCAATTGTCAGACATTCCTTCCGGTACCTATTTCGCGCAAGCGCTCATCAACCGTTATGAAACCTTTGAACGTGCTGATGGCCATACCGTTCAACTTCCACCAGACCAAGGCGAAGGTCAGCAATGGAATCGCAAACCGGGCAATCTATATAATACACCGGTCAAGATTCAGCTTTCGCAAAATGGAAACTACGAACTTACACTTGATCAGGAAATTCCACCCTTGGAAGAACCAGAAGATACCAAATATATCAAGCACATCAAGATCAAAAGTGAAATGCTTAGCAAGTTTTGGGGGCGCGATATGTACCTAGGTGCACATGTGCTTTTGCCGAAAGGCTTTGACGAAAATCCGGATGTCAAATACCCACTGGCTATTATGCATGGTCACTTTCCAAAAGATTTTGGAGGATTTAATCCAGAACCTGTAGATACTTCGGCTTTGCCTTGTGAATATAGCGAACGTTTTGGTGTAGATTGTTACAACCGCATCGTTGCTCAGGAAGAACATGATTTTTATAAAGCCTGGACCGGTCCTGATTTTCCGAGAGTAGTTGCCATTAAAATTCAGCATGCCAATCCGTTTTATGATGATTCCTATGCCGTTAATTCCGAAAATCTAGGCCCTTACGGAGATGCCATAACGTATGAATTAATTCCTCACATCGAAGAGCAGTTTCGTTGTATCGGAGAAGGTTGGTCGCGATTTGTGTACGGTGGTTCCACCGGAGGTTGGGAAGCCTTGGCTGTACAAGTCAAATACCCGGATGAATACGGTGGTTGCTTCGCAGCTTGCCCTGACCCTATTGATTTTAGAGCTTATTGTCTGGTCGATTTGTACAACGACAAAAATGCATATTACCTTGATAGCGAATTCAAGAAAACGGAACGCCCGGGTCACCGCGATTATCTGGGCCATGTAGATGCAACGCTCAAAGACATGAACTATCGCGAGTTGGTATTGGGTACCAAGAGCCGGAGTGGACAACAGTGGGATATTTGGGAAGCAGTATATAGCCCGGTTGGGGCAGATGGTTATCCGAAGCGAATCTGGGACAAAAAGACTGGCGAAATTGATAAAGAAGTTGCAGAATACTGGAAAGAAAATTATGATTTGGCCTATATCATGAAACGAGACTGGGATAAATTTGGCGAAAGCTGGAAAGGAAAAATCCGCATTTATTGTGGGGATATGGATAATTACTACCTCAATAATGCAGTTTATTTGGCAGAAGACATCCTGAATGCTACCAAAGATCCCTATTATGATGGCGAGGTGGCCTATGGTGATCGGGCAGAGCATTGTTGGAATGGTGATCCGGAATTGCCAAATCACATCACGCGTTTGCGTTATCATCGGATGTTTATTCCGAAATGGGCCAGTGAAGTTGCAAAAATTGCACCTCCGGGCGCAGATTTGAGTAGCTGGAGATACTAAAAACGAACTATGATTGTAAAGAGGTCGCAAGGAATTCAAGAGCTGAAGATATATCGGTTGGAGCAAAATGAGCTTCAACCGACTCAAGATCAACTTACTGTAGAAGAGCCATTAGAAATCAAACTCAACTACGGTCCCAAAGAAAATCGACAAACCAGAAGTTTGACAATCACGATGCGTACACCTGGCCATGATCAGGAGTTAGCACTGGGCTTTTTGTATGCGGAAGGTATTATTGGGCAAGCCTCCGAAGTATTGTCTATGCGCTTTGAAGCGGGGCAATTGGAGGAAGCAGCTCAGCAAAACGTACTTCGGGTTGATCTGGCACCAGAAGTTCAGCTCGATTGGTCGCAGCTCTCTCGGCATTTTTACAGTTCGTCTTCTTGTGGCATTTGTGGCAAAGGTTCTATTGAAATGATTTCTGCCATCAGTTGCTATACCACCTTGCCGAGTTATCCCAAAGTAGCTGCCAGTACCTTACTTCAGCTTCCGCAAATTTTACTCGAAGCGCAACAAACTTTTAGTCAGACAGGTGGGCTGCATGCAGCCGCTTTATTTGATGCCAAAGGGCAATTGCTTTGCTTACGCGAAGACGTAGGCCGTCACAATGCAATGGACAAGTTATTAGGTACTGCTTTGCGCAAATATGACTGGCCGTTGCGAGATAAGATATTGTTGCTCAGTGGTCGGATTAGCTTTGAGCTGGTACAAAAAGCAGCGATGGCCGCCATCCCGATCATTGCAGCAGTTGGCGCACCATCGACTTTAGCCGTTGAGTTAGCCGAAGAATATCAGATTAGTTTGATCGGTTTTCTGAAAAGCGATAAATTCAATCTTTATAGTGG
>JALEHC010000418.1 GCA_022763215.1 Saprospiraceae bacterium | reverse complement strand
TTGAAGAGCCTGAGATCATCGTTGATTTTGACTGGGAGTTTGTGACTTGTGGTGATTCTGTGGTTATACAATTCACCGATCAATCCATTAATAATCAGAGTCTTTTTACAGATCGAGAATGGATATTTAGTACGGGAACCACTTCTACACTCGAAAATCCAAGTCTGACCATCTTTGAAAGTCAATTGCTGGAAGTGACATTGGTTCAGAACTCCAGTGATGGATGTCAGGATAGCATTACCCAACAAATTCCAATTGAATTAATTGATGAAGTTGTCGTAGATTCTCTGCGGGCATGTTCAGATAAACTAACGGCTCTGAATAATGATTTTAATCCAGATTATACCTATTCTTGGTCACCAGCGGAGGTATTGGACGATCCTACTTCGCCGAATCCGTTTGCAACGCTTACCACTTCAACGGCCTTTACGGTAACCATAACCGATGCGAGTGAACAATGTGAAATTATCAGAGAACTTTTTGTATTTGTACCGCCTCCGATTGAGTATGAACTGCCCTTGGATACGGTTACTTGTGATGAAGAATTTTTACTCTTTGTGAATAGCCCTCAAGCGGTCTCTTATGCTTGGTCTCAAGAGCCAGACTTTACGATTCCATTTAGCACTGAACCGGAAGTACTGGTTACCCCTGATGGCCCTACTCTTTACCGAATAAAGCTGACGGATCAATATGATTGTGTCGTGTATGATGTAATCGAAGTAGATGGCAATGCAATTGATGTGGTTGTGCAGGATGGCGTAACGATTTGTCAGGGAGATAGTACCCGAATTAGTGTACTTAATTTTTCAGATGACGAATTGACCTATGTCTGGTCGCCATTAGAAGGCATTTTATCAGGAGCCGATACCGGCACACCAATCGTAAGTCCTTCAGTAAGCACGAACTACAATGTATCTATCACCAGTAATCTTGGGTGTACGTTGGATACCTCCATTCAGGTAAATATTTTCAATTTTACACCTCCATTGGATGTCAGTGCAGATCCGGATACCTTGTATGGACCTGGCCAGTCTCAATTGAGCAGTACCTACGATGTATTCTATAATTACAATTGGTCGCCTTCTAATTTGTTGGATTTTAGCGATATACCTGATCCATTGGCTACACTTGAAGAAACGACTACCTTTAACCTGCGCATAGAAGATCAAAATGGTTGCGTCAATGAACGCTCCCTGACCGTGGTCGTTTTCAATCCAGATTGTAGAGAGCCATTCATCTTTGTACCCAAAGGATTTACACCAGATGGCGATGGACAAAATGATATTTTCAGAGTCAGAGGAAATACGATTGAAGTAATGAAATTGGTCATCTTTAATCGCTGGGGCGAAAAAGTATTTGAAAGCACGGATCAAAATATAGGATGGGATGGTACTTTCCAGGGCAAAGAATTGAGTTCAGATGTGTTTGGTTATTACCTGGAAGTAAAATGTATCAATGGCGAAGAATATTTTAAAAAGGGTAATGTTACCTTATTGCGTTAGAACCTTGTTCCGGGCAAGCTGTTTTTTGTTTTTTTGGCTATGTGCCAATGTCGCATTTGGGCAAGAGCCCGATACTCGCTGGGGAAAAGTCAGCACAGAAGAATGGCAGTTGCAAAAGTGCAATTTTGATTCAACTGCTTCTGCAATTATCCTTTTTGAAAAAGGCAAGCTATTTTTTCGAAACAATTTAGCTGTCATTACTTACCATCGACGTATAAAACTGCTCAACAGCAGGGGCTTAGACTATGCCACCGTTGAGCTGCCGTTTATTCGCGAAGATCAACTTGAACGGATAAGCTCTGTGAAAGCGCACACCTTGCTTCCAAGTAAAGATGGAAGGGTACGCAAAATTCCGGTTACCCGACAAGAGGAGTTTGAACAAACACTGGATGCTCGTCTTGGCGTCGTCAAATTTACTTTCCCAGAAGCGGTTCCAGGTGCTATTTTTGAATACAAATATGAATTTACTACTCGAAGACTCGTCAGCTTACAACCTTGGTATTTTCAGCATGAAATTCCCTGCCGTTATAGTCATTTTGAAGCTGATATCCCCGGCTATCTAACCTATAATGCTGTGAAAATCGGCGATCGACTCATAGAAAAATATCCAGAGGATCAGCAAAGTGAATGGTTTTTAGAAAATATGCCTGGATACAAAGATGAAGCCTTTGTTTTTCAGCCACTTGACTATGCCGATCAGATTCGCTTCCAGTTATCTTATTACCTCAAATCCGATCAGGGGCCTCTTTATGGGCCCGGAGCGATGGTTCCATTTGTCCCTGATTGGGAAGCACTGGCCCAACGAATGCTTAAAAGTTACCAGCCTTTTACACGGTATGAAGAGGAGGCACTTGATTTCCTGAAAGAAAAGCAACTATACATTCCGGTCAACGAAACTGGTTTGCAGATTTTACTGGAAGAAGTGCAGTCCATTTTTTTGTGGAATGGCTATGAAGGCATTTACAGCAGTCAGTCTCTCGATCAGTTACTCATTTCCCGAAAGGGAAACCTCGCAGACCTTAACCTGGCACTACACATGTTTCTGCATGCGAAGGGCTTTGATGCACAACTCATGCTAATCAGTAGCAGAGGACATGGCAAATTGATAGAGGACTTTCCCTTACTTCAACAGTTCAATCGACTCATCAATAGGGTACAGATTGGCTCCGATATCTACTTTATCAATGCGGTGCAGGACCCTTATGCCTATCCATATTATATGCTCGATCCCGACGATTTTAATCATTATGGGCTGCCTTTAATTCGGGAGAAAACCGCCTTAGAACCTATGCGTAACTGGCCACAAACAGAGCGCAGGTTTGAGCTTTCGCTAAATGCAAAGCAGGCGGCCAGGTTGGAAGCCACTTATAAAGGATATGCAGCGATAGAAGAGCTTTACCATCACGAAAAAGGCACATTTCATCAGGAAGAATGGGATTTGGCAGGCGGAAGCCTGCGGTTTGAGTTTGATGGTGGCACGAATGGCATTTCCCGAAAGGGTGGAGCGGTAAAAGTGCAATACAAGAGCCAAGAAAGTCAATTGCCAGATACCATACTTTTTTTCGAATTGGGTTGGCTGAGTGCATTTGCGCAGAGTCCGATTCCGCCGAATGCTAAGCGTCATTTTCCGGTAGAGTTTACCTATCCACAGCGGGAGACGATCCAATTGTCGATTGCCAAATCGAAGGAGATGGAACTTATTCATCTTCCAAATAAGCATCTCTTTTACTTGCCTGAGCAGAGGGGACGATTTGTGTATCAGGTACAAGAAACGGCAACAGATATTGTACTTAACGTTGATCTCAGCTTACGCGAAATATTTTTTCAGCCTACTGATTATGCTGATTTGTACAGTTTTTTTGAGCAGGTAGAAGCCGCTTTGAGCCAGCAATTAGTTATCAGACTTCGAAGCCTTCCTCCTCAAAAATCCGACCGTTGAGGCAGCGAATAATTCTAGCTGGAAAGTTTTCCAAAATTCGATAATCATGTGTTGCGAATAATACGGCTGTATTGTTGTGCATGGCGAGTTGACGAAGCAATAGCAAAATTTCATCCGAAGTCTCAGGGTCGAGATTCCCAGTGGGCTCATCTGCGATGATCAAATCTGGATCGTTGAGCAATGCTCTTGCGATAACCACCCGTTGTTGTTCACCACCAGATAATTTGTGGGGCATTTCATCCAGTTTTTCGATCAAATTGACTTGTTGAAGCACTTCCTTCAGGCGCTCGGTCATTTTAGATCGGTCTTTCCATCCGGTAGCTTTGAGTACAAAAAGCAAATTTTCGCGCACGGAGCGATCACTAAGCAGATTAAAGTCTTGGAATACGATACCGAGTTTTCGTCTGAGGTGGGGAATATTTTTGCGCGTCATCTTTCGAAGATCAAAACCAGCAACCTGGCCATTTCCTTCTTCGAGTGGTAGGGCAGCATATAGGGTTTTGAGCAAACTCGACTTACCACTACCGGTTTTTCCGATTAGGTAAGTAAATTCACCTTTTGAAATTTTCAGATTGACTTGGTCAATGACCAGGCGTTCTTTCTGAAAAATCTGAGCATCTCGAAGATGTACGATTAAATGATCCATGCATGCACTAATTCAATGACAACAAATATAGGGAAAGCAATCGTTTTACGGAAAAAGACTTTCGTTCTTCCCACAAAGTCAATGTAAGGAATAGTTTTGGTAATCCTCATCACTTAAGTCGCAAAAAAATTATTGTTGTTTAATGCTGTTTTTTAGTGATAAATATTTCGTAGTGTACGAAAGCACAGTAATAATTTTGTGAAAACTAAAAAAGGGAGTCGAAAAGTTTGCAGTTTGTCCGACTCGTTTTGTTAACTTAAGGTATTCAAAACTATAAACATCCTATCAACTCTATGAAGTTAGCTGTATTCAAGGAACCCAACGATCAGCGGGTGAGTATCATCCCGGACGTGATCGCCAAGCTAAAAGATCTGGGATTAGAGGTGCTGGTCGAAGAAGGCGCAGGAGCCGAGGCATTTTTTCCAGATGCGGCTTATGTCGAAGCTGGCGCACAAATGGCCACTCGCTCCAAACTTTTGCAGGAAGCACAAATCGCTATCAGCATCCGGCCAATTTCCGCCGAAGAGCGACAACAATTCCCCACAGATACTTTGCTGATCTCCGAATTTCAACCATTTAATGATACCCAAATTACGGATCAACTCAAATCAGAAGGCCGACCGGCCTTGAGTCTGGACATGATACCGAGAACTACGCTGGCTCAGTCTATGGACATCTTGTCTTCCATGGCTTCTATTGCCGGGTATAAAGCGGTACTGGAAGCTGCCAGGATTCTACCGCGGTATTTTCCGATGATGATTACCGCTGCCGGAAGTATTCGTCCCGCCAAAGTATTGGTGCTCGGTGCTGGTGTGGCTGGTTTGCAAGCCATTGCTACCGCACGCCGACTTGGCGCCATGGTGGAGGCTTTTGATACGCGTTCTGCGGCTAAAGAAGAAGTGAAAAGTTTGGGTGCTAAGTTTATCGAGATAGAAGGCGCAGCTGAAGATACTGGTGCAGGTGGTTATGCGGTAGAGCAAAGCGAAGCTTTTTTGAAACGTCAAAGAGAGGAAGTGCAGTTGCGAGCTTCCAAATCAGATATCATTATTACTACTGCTCAAGTACGTGGTCGAAAAGCGCCTTTATTGGTACCAACTACAACTGTAGAAAAAATGCGGGAAGGCTCCGTCATTGTTGATTTAGCCGCTTCTACCGGAGGTAATTGTGAGCTTACGAAAGACAATGAGTTGATCAATCATAATGGTGTCTTTATTTATGGCAATTCGTCTTTAGCCAGCTTGATGCCACAAGATGCCAGTCAGTTGTACAGCAATAACCTGATCAACTTTATTAAATTATTTGTCAAAGAAGGGGCGTTGCAATTGGATACAGAGAACGAAATAATCGGGTCTGCGCTCATCACTGCTTAAATCAAAAATCATGGAAAGTTTTTACACTTTTTTCAATAGTAATCTTATTCTCATTTATCTGCTCATTTTTACCATAGTTCTTGGTTTTGAGGTTATTTCCAAAGTGCCGACAGTGCTACACACGCCTCTGATGTCGGGGGCTAATGCGATTAGCGGGGTGGTTATCATCGGAGCTATTTTACTCATTCGACAAGCCGCTCCGGATGACTATCTGACTCTTAGTTTGGGCACCTTTGCGATTGTACTTGGTATGATCAATGTGGTTGGTGGTTTTGCGGTGACTGACCGAATGCTGGAAATGTTCAAAAAGAAGAAAAAGGCGAATTAATCTTCGGATGAATGCGTCAACCTTTAACTCAAAATCAGAAAAATGGCTTTTAATTTCTTTATAAATCTTAGTTATCTCATTGGTGCGGTGGCCTTTGTTTGGGGCCTGCGCTTGCTTAGTTCGCCTGATAGCGCCCGTCGTGGCAATTTGCTTGCGGGTTTTGGTATGGCCGTGGCTATTATTGCCACTATGCTATTACCCATGGCGCGAGTTGCGAACAATTATGCTTGGATAATCGGTGGTATGCTTGTTGGTGGTTTGATTGGTTTTATCACTGCCAAACGAGTTAAAATGACGGCCATGCCTCAAATGGTTTCCATTTTTAATGGTCTGGGTGGTGCGTGTGCGGTCGTTTTGGCTATAGCCGAATTGAACAACAATTATACTGGTATGAGCGAAATGTCGACCGGAGGGATTGGCATTGCACTCTTTACGCTCTTTATTGGTGGCGTTGCTTTTACCGGGAGTTTATTGGCTTTCGCCAAATTGGAAGGCCTAGTCTGGGATAGTACGGTGACTTTACCTTACCACAATATTATCAATATCATTTTGCTATTGGTGACGGTTGCATGCGGGATTTACACTTTCGTAAATGGCTCACTGACCCTTTCGATCGTCTTCATGGTGCTGTCGTTGCTCTACGGCTATTCTTTTGTAGCTCCCATTGGTGGTGCAGATATGCCTGTGGTGATCTCTTTGCTCAATTCCTTTACCGGTTTGTCCGCTGCGGCAGCTGGTTTGATTTACAATAATAATATCATGTTAGTCGGCGGTATTTTGGTGGGAGCATCCGGTACGATACTGACCGTGCTGATGTGCGAAGCAATGAACCGCTCCCTGCTCAATGTACTGATTGGCGGATTTGGCGGAAGCTCAACGAGTGCCAAAGGCACTGATGGCGATCAAGTCGCAAAAGAGGTGACTTTGAATGATGCAGCTATACAATTGTTTTATTCGCAATCGGTGATGATTGTTCCGGGCTATGGTCTGGCGGTAGCCCAGGCGCAGAAAGTATGCAAAGAAATGGATGATTTGCTGGAAGCAAATGGGGTAGATGTCAAATATGCCATTCACCCGGTAGCCGGTCGGATGCCTGGCCACATGAATGTACTTTTGGCGGAAGCCGATGTGCCATACCCAAAGCTATTGGATTTGGAAGATGCAAATTCTGCTCTGAAAAATACAGATATAGTGGTGATTGTAGGAGCCAACGATGTTGTGAATCCAGCTGCTGAAGATGACCCTGGAAGCCCGATTTATGGTATGCCGGTATTGAAAGTCTGGGATGCGAAAAACATCATTGTATTAAAGCGAAGTATGCGCCCCGGCTATGCCGGAATCCAAAATCCATTATTCTTCCATGAGAAGAACAAAATGCTGTTTGGTGATGCGAAAGATTCGCTTGGAAAACTAGTCGGTGAAATCAAATCCTTGTAAGTGCGGAAAGCCAATCGAGTTTTTCGGAATGTTAATCGCAAAAAGCCTGTAGTTTTCCGATATATTGCTATTTTACTAACGTTATTTTACTGGAAAAAGAAACACAAAACATATGGATCCATTAATTTTTATTCCATTTATTATTGTTCTCCTTATTATTCTCTCGGGCATATTCACAGTGAAGCAACAAACCACCGCCCTGGTAGAACGACTTGGCCGTTTTCAAAGTATCAAAGGTCCGGGTCTGCAATTCAAAATTCCGTTCATTGATCGGGTAGCTGGTCGAGTGAATCTCAAAATTCAGCAGCTTGATGTTATGGTGGAAACCAAAACATTGGACAACGTATTCGTGAAAATGAAAGTATCGGTACAATTTCGTATACTCGAACATTCTATTTATGATGCTTTCTATAAACTCGAAAATCCATACGAGCAGATTACTTCTTACGTATTTGACACCGTTCGTGCCGAAGTACCTAAGATGAAACTAGATGATGTGTTCGAGCGTAAAGATGATATTGCCGTGGCTATTCGCCGCGAATTGACGGACGCTATGGAAGAGTATGGCTATGGTATTGTAAAAGCACTGGTAACGGATATTGATCCGGATTCGGCAGTGAAAAATGCCATGAACCGAATTAACGCTGCTGAGCGTGAAAAGCTAGCTGCCGAGTATGAAGCAGAAGCTGATCGTATTCGTATTGTTGCTAAAGCTCGTGCAGAAGCAGAAAGTAAGCGCCTGCAAGGTCAAGGTATTGCCGATCAGCGTCGCGAGATTGCGAAGGGTCTGGAAGAGTCGGTAGAAGTATTGAACAAAGTAGGTATCAATTCTCAAGAAGCTTCTGCTTTGATCGTCGTGACTCAGCACTACGATACAATGCAGTCTATGGGTGAAAACTCTAACAGTAACTTGATTTTGCTACCAAATACGCCAACTGCGGGTAGTGATATGCTTACGCAAATGGTAACTTCTTTCTCTGCTTCTCAGCAAATTGGTGAACAAATGAAAGCCAAAAATGAGGAATTGAAAAAAGAAAAGTTGAAATTACCAAAGGATCTTAGAAGGTAATAAATAGACTTGTACATCGTGTCACGAATGAGCGAGAGCGAAGCAAATAAAATTTTGCCGCTAGTAGCCATTTGGTGATGCGCTGAACAAGTCTAATAGCTAATCCGATTAGAAAAGGCAGGTTGTTAAACAAACAGTCTGCCTTTTTCATTTATCTTAAGTCGTATTTTTAGCTCATTAGTTTTCGGATTGGCCGTACTTTTGCCAAGCCTAACCACAAACCTAACTAAATCCATCTATGAAAAAAACAAACTTACTTCTCCTGTGCTTCCTTTTATTGAGTACAAGTGTCCTTCTGGCACAAGACAAAAAAGAGGATGACAAGGACAAAAAGAAAAAGGAAAAAACGTACAAAGACATTATTACAGATGAAGCCGAAACAGACGAAGGGCTTTTCACTGTCCACAAAGTAAAAAGCAAATACTATTTCGAGATTCCGGTTGATTTGCTGGAAAATGAAATCCTGATCGTAAGTCGAATTTCTGGTTTTGTAAAAGACCTCAACTTTGGTGGAGCGGGAATGAAGTCGCGTCCACAACAAGTGATTCGCTGGCAACAAAAGGATGAAAAAATCTTGCTTCGCTCGGTTTCGTACAATAGTGTAGCCAATTTTGAAGACCCAATCTACAAATCGCTACGCAATAACAACTTCGAACCAGTTGTAGAGTCCTTTGATTTGGCAACGTATAATGAAGATTCTACTGCCGTTGTTTTTGAGGTGAGTAAGCTTTTTACTGAAGATATTGCTATGATCGGAGCACTTTCTGATTCGCAACGTAAGAATTTTCAGATTAAAGGACTCGATAAAGGCCGTAGCTTTATCAGCCATATGAAAAGCTTTCCGCAAAACGTGGAAGTTCGTCATGTCTTGACTTACAAAGGCAATAAACTACCTGACAACGCAATTACCAATACGCTTTCCATTGAGATGAATCAATCTTTCATCTTATTACCAGAAGAACCTATGCAGCCTCGGTATTATGATGCTCGAGTAGGGTATTTCTCCATTCAGCAGACCGATTATAGTCTGGATGAGCATCGGGCTGCCAAGAAGCGTTTTATTACCCGCTGGCGATTGGAACCAACGGATATGGAAGCCTTCAAACGTGGCGAATTGGTCGAGCCAAAGAAACCAATCGTTTATTATGTCGACCCGGGTACCCCAGAAAAATGGCGTCCTTATATCAAACAAGGAGTCGAAGACTGGCAACGGGCTTTTGAAGCTGCTGGTTTTAAAAATGCTATTATTGCAAAAGACCCACCTTCTGAAGAGGAAGACCCAGATTGGAGCCCTGAAGATGTGCGTTACTCGGTTATACGTTATATCACAACGGATATTCAGAATGCTCAAGGTCCGCATGTACACGATCCGCGTACGGGGGAAATTTTGGAAAGCGATATCCTATGGTATCATAATGTGATGAATTTACTGCGCAATTGGTTCTTCGTTCAAACTGCAGGTTACAACCCAAGTGCTCAAAAAGTGAAATTTGATGACGAAGTCATGGGCCGTGCCATTCGTTTTGTAGCTGCACACGAAGTAGGTCATACTCTTGGGTTGCCTCACAACATGGGATCAAGCGTAGCTTATCCAGTAGATTCGCTGCGATCGCCAAGTTTTACCAAAAAAATGGGGACAGCCCCCTCGATTATGGATTATGCTCGATTTAATTACGTCGCCCAGCCTGGCGATGGTGATGTTGGCTTGATGCCAGATATCGGGCCTTATGACAAATGGTCTATCATTTATGGTTATCGTCCAATCCCGGAGGCTAATTCTGCGGAAGCAGAAAGAAAAATACTAAATAGCTGGGTAAAAGAACGTGCGGGTGATCCTTTGTACCGCTATGGCCAGCAACGCCGAAACCCTGCCGATCCTTCCAGTCAAACCGAAGATTTGGGTGATGATCCGGTATTGGCAAGTGAACTAGGAATTGCTAATCTACAACGGATTATGCCAAATTTAGTCGAATGGGCATCTTTGGAAGGAGAAGATTATGACGATCTGGAAGAGTTGTATGGGCAAGTTTTGGGGCAATTCAATCGCTACATGCGCCATGTTGGTACTAATGTAGGCGGTGTGTATGAATATCGCAAAACTGGTGATGAAGCAGGTGTCGTATTTACGCCTGTGCCTAAGGAACGGCAGGCCGCCGCGGTTGCTTTTTTGAATAAGCAACTCTTTGAAACACCAGACTGGATGATCGATAAAGAAATTTTGCAAAGAATCGAAGGTTCTGGTATGATGGATCGCCTTCGTGGTTTACAAGTTTCGAGCCTAAACCGCTTATTTGAAGGTGATCGTATGAAGCGCTTGATTGAGACGGAAGCATTGCACGGAAGTGAAGCTTATACTTTGATCAATATGTTTGAAGATGTAAGACAAGGAATTTGGAGTGAAATATATTCGAAAGGAACTGTACTTGAAATGGATCCTTACCGCCGAAACCTACAAAGGGCCTACCTCGATAAGATGAAGGATTTGATGGAGATGAAAGACGATAAAATGAATCAGACCGATATCAAAGCTATAACCAGAGCTAATTTGAAAATATTGAAAAATGATATTCGGGAGGTGTTGTCGAAAGCCAAGCGGGCTTCTGCAACGCGCTATCACTTGAATGATACGATGGATAGAATAGACGAAATACTCGAAATAGAAAGAAATAATTAAACCAAAAGAGCAGGGGAGGATTTACTTCTCCTGCTTTTTTTCTTGTAACCCAAAGCAAAAACCCATAACTAAAGAACTTCCTTCATTATACACTTCTCGTTCTGCCGCAGAAATAACATCCATCACTCCCAGATAAAAGCGGTATTCAAGAAATATTTTATGACGATCGCCAGTCGGATGTTCAAAACCTAATCCAAAGTTGAGCCCAAAATCCCATCGCCTGGCAGATAAGCTTGAAAATGAACGACGCTTCGAAAATATTTGATGGTCTTCTATATAATAGGTGAAAACATTAAGGGCATACGCAATTTCAGGTCCAATCGATGCATATGGGTTGATTTTGCCGAAAGGCAGCTGAAACTTAGCCAGCACAGGAACAGAAAGGTAGTTAAACATCCCCTGCCGATACTGCCGGTCTTCGGTATCCTCCAAAGGACGAATGAGCTCGCGATTGCGTCTTTGTACCAGATTGAATTCAGATAAAACACTCAGGTGTGGTGAAAAACGGTATTCAAAAGGAATACTCGCCCTCAAACCGGTAGTTTCTCCGAGACCCGCACCCGCAGCCAGGCCGAGATAACTCTGTGCAGAAAGAGATGGTAGGAAAAGAAATGACAGGAAAAAGAGTAGCGCTCGGTACATAGGCATCGTAAGTCTTTCTATTTCAACGGCCTTGCCCTGGGCTTAGTATCCTAGTTTTACTTTTTAAGGATTGATAGGGTATGCTTATGAACTCAATGGCGTCAAAGAGAATACTGAAAAAATATGAATAAAATATTTATTATGTTTTTAATTAATTGAATATCAGGATATTGTTCGTTGTGGTAAATTTTTTTTGCTCTGATTTTGCTTTTTGGTATAGTTGTTGTTTTTAATATGTCAAATATAACTACACACTACACATTAAAATTTTACTACACCAAAAATTAAAAATTAGAAGTACCTATGGAAAAGTTATTTGTAACACTGATCTGTTTGTTGTTTAGCTTTCAAGTAATGGCCCAACCAAGCCACGGTAGAGAAAGATCAAAGCCAACGGCTGCCTTAAACGCCAAAATTAAAAAAGCAGAAACACAACCAAATAACCTACAACTCCTTTTGCAAATTGCAAATGGCTACCTCGACATCAAAGAATACGAAAAAGCAACGGACTGGTTTGATCGTGCACAGAAAGTAGATCCGAATAACGCCAACGTTTATTATATGAAGGGCGTCGCACAGTACATGACCGGAGAAATCCAATGGGCAGAGGCATGCAGCGACTTGATGACGGCAACGAAAAAAGACCGCTCATTCCACAAGCCATACGTCTACTTGGGCCGCATCTATCGGTCCATCGGAAAGTTTGAATTGGCAGAGCATTTCCTAAATCAAGGACTGCGTATCAAGGCACATGACCCAGAATTATTGACGGAACGTGCTCGCTTGCACCGCAGTGACCAACGTCCGGATGCTGCCTTGGATGACCTGATCCGCGCCATCAGTAAAAACAGTGATTTTGCGCCAGCTTACGCCGCTTTGGCACAGTTTTATCTGGATCGCAGCGATGAAGACAAAGCCATCGACTATGCCAATCAGGCACTTGATATCGAGCAAGATAATATCGAAGCACTTCAAGTCAGAGCCCGCGCATTGCTTAATGATAACCAGGTCAAAAAAGCATGCTTGGATATTGATCGACTAAGACTTCTTGGGCAAAATGTGGACGAATTCCACACAGATTGCCGATAAAATATAGTTATTCCAGCAAGGAATACGCATCATTTACAGCGGAGACAGGCAGTCTACATACCTTATTTTGACAAACATAAATGATGGTTTCCCCCTCAACCATCTTATCTTTCAAAAGCGCAAGGCTACCTTCGGTGGCACCTCCCAAAAAGATAACATCCGGGAGATAACGGGCTTGCATCTTAGCTCGGCGAGCTTCAAATTCCGGCCCGACAATCGCCACCTCATAAGGAGTATAGCTGAGCGTAAGATACAACTGACACCAATTAGAATAAAACGGAGGCCTGCCCGACTCAATAATTTCGGGCATCATATTGTGCATCATTTGTTTACTACGCGCTACATATTCGGGTTTGTACAAATAAGTACCCAACTTAAACAAAGCACGAGCCATAACAGAGTTAGAAGCCGGAATAACGTTATCACTCAGTACCATTTTTCGGGCTACCAATGGCGGATCAAGGTCTGAAGTGTAAAAAAACATTCCTGTTTTAGGATCATCGAAATGTTTCATCACATACTTCCCTAATTTTTCTGCTTGCCGCAACCACTGCTCATCAAAAGTAATTTCATATAATCGCATCATGGCCTGCATTGTCAGTGCATAATCATCCAAAAATGCATTAATACTCGACTTCCCATTTTTATAATTTCGGTCCAACCTTCCATCTTCCTGCATCATGTTTTCCACTAAAAAACGGGCACTATTGAGAGCTTTTTCGCGGTATTGGCTTTCGCCAAATGCCATAAAAGCATCTGCATAAGCTTTTAGCATCAGCGCATTCCAAGAGGTCAGTATCTTATCGTCTAGTCCCGGGCGAGGGCGTTTGCTACGTACAGCTAGTAGCTTTTCCCTGGCCTGCGATAGCAGTTGATCGAGTTCTGCGGTTGTTATTTGGTATCTTTTGGCTACTTCTTCTTTTGTTTTTTGTTGGTACAGAATATTGCTGTGTTCCCAGTTTCCCTTTCGGGAAATGGTATAAAAGTCTTTAAAAATCATGCGACTTTGTTCATCCTGTAGGATGGAATCTACACTTGCCTCTTGCCAGATATAGTATCGGCCCTCCTCGCCCTGACTATCTGCATCCAATGAAGAATAAAAGCCACCGCTTTCATCCGTAAGCTCTCGTTCAACAAAATCCAGTGTTTGCTGGACAACTTCTTTATACCGTTGATTTTGCGTAAGCTGAAAAGCTTGACTGTAGATCGATACTAGTTGCGCATTGTCGTACAGCATCTTTTCAAAGTGAGGGACATGCCAAAATTCATCCGTCGAATATCGAGCAAATCCGCCGCCGAGATGATCATAAATACCTCCCATCGCTAGTTTGTCGAGGGTAGTAGTAACCGCTTTTAATGCTTCTTCGTCTTTAGTTTGGTAATGATAAGCCAGCAGAAATTCGTAATTATTGGGCATTGGAAATTTGGGGGCTCCTTGTTGTCCGCCCCATTCGTAATCAAAGTCTTTTAAAAACTGTTCTTTGAGTACATTTAGCCTTTCGGCAGAAAACGTGTACTCGTCTTGCCGGGCGACAATTTCTGTTGTTTCGCTGATACTCTTAGTGAGTTGAGCGGCATAATCTTCCAATTTTTGTCGGTCGGTTTGATACAAATCCTTGAAGTATTCCAAAATACTCATCCAATTATCTTTCGGAAAATACGTGCCAGCCCATACCGGGCGACCATCGGGCAATGCGAATACGTTGAGTGGCCAGCCGCAACCCTCCTGACTAGCTAGTTGGCAGGCCGTCATATACACATCATCTACGTCGGGGCGTTCCTCCCGATCCACTTTTACACTAATGAAGTGCTCGTTCATAATTTTGCTGACCAGTGTATCTTCGAAAGACTCCTTCTCCATTACATGACACCAATGACAAGCCGAATAACCAATGCTGATAATCAATAACTTGTCTTCCTTTTTGGCTTTCGCCAAAGCTGCCTCACTCCACGGATGCCAATTGACCGGATTATGAGCATGCTGCAACAAATAAGGACTACTCTCATGAATAAGTTGATTCGTATGTTGATGGTCAGAATGCTGATTCTTGTTTTGGCAGCTCAGAAGCAAAAAAAATATTCCCAAACAAAACCAGCTAAACCGAATCGATAAATTGTTGGTGATCATCAGATGCATCAGATTGTAAATAGATGAGATAATTGCCAGAGGTGATTTCTATAAGTGCGGCGGTATCAAAATTATATAAATATACCCAACTCTCCACCATCTTTCCTTGAAAACGAACGGGACATTTCCGACGAATATACTCCCCTTTTTCCGGTTGGGAAGGATAGATGCCTTCATAAAAATCTAATCTCGGAAAACAAGCTTCCGGAACGTTCAACTGGTACAAATGCCCAAATACTTCTTTCCCCCTTCCCGGCTCATATACCACACCCGGATACCTACCCAAATCAAACAAGCGACCTTCCAGATAAGCTTCGCCCAGAAATTGCCCTTGTGAACGCAAGAACGTAGCCATTTGTGACTGTATGGAATGCAACAAACTACCATACACAAAGAGATGATCATTCATAAATTGTTTGATTTTTGTAACACACCATTTTAACAGATTTACACCGACAATCACAGAACTTAGATTTGTAAGCTTAAAGTTACTCTTCTCTTGGTTCACCAGGAATGACATGCTTTGCTTTTATTCGCTGGCCTTCACGCCGAGCCTCCTGACTCTTTTTTACTTCCCATAAAGTATCATTAGCATGTTTGGCCGCTTTTTTAATGTCAACAATCGGAGCAGGATAATCCTTACCGATAAATGTTTTGCAAAATTGTTGTTCCATTGGTGGCATTGTCCATGGAGCATGCAAATAATGGGCGGGAAGCTGGTCTAATTCAGGCACCCATCGACGAATAAAATCGCCATCCGGATCGTGTTTCTGAGAATTTAAAACCGGATTATACACCCGAATGGTATTAATACCGGTCACGCTGGCTTGCATTTGAAATTGCGGAAAGTGAATACCTGGTTCATAATCCAGAAATTGACGAGCTACAAAACCAGCACCAGCTTGCCAGGGTTGCCACAACAAATGGGTGAGAAATGAAACCAGCATGGCCCGCATCCTGAAATTAATATACCCGGTTGCTTTCAGGCATCGCATATTGGCATCGACCAGTGGTATGCCAGTGATGCCATCTTTCCAAGCCTGTAATTTTACATCATCTATTTCGGTGCGCAAGTGATTGTAAGCAGCATTGATATTTTCAAATTCCATTCGACACTCGCTTTCAAATTTTTGTATAAAATGATCGCGCCAGCGAAGTCGAGATAAAAAGTTGGACAGGTTGCGCTTGTTTCCATAACCTGCACCCGTGGCCTGGGCATACTGATAAACTTGCCGTATACTCAAATTTCCCCAAGCCAGATAAGGCGATATGCGACTACAGGATCGTCTACTGGCCGCTGGCTTAGAAATATGGCGCATATAGGTGCGCATACGCTCTTGTAAAAATGAACTTAAATAACGCCAGGCCATGCTTTCTCCTCCTTGCTGGAAATGTTCTTCCTTTCGGAAAATGTCAGGTGGCAGGCCTGGTTGCATCAGTTGTTCCTTCAGCTCAGCAGAAGGGCAGAGGCTTTTCAATTGGGCAAGTGGCGTAGGCTTTATGGGCGTCTCCATAATATCATACCAATCATCTTTCCAGCCTATGCGGTGTTTTTTTCCGCGTTTTATTCCAGAGAAAGGGAACTCTTTCCATTGTACTTGCTGTTGTTGGAGTAACGATTGCAATTGAAGGTCTCGATCAAAACTAAGTCGATTTCCAATTTCCTGATAGGATACGACTTCACAGACCTTAAACTTGTTTAAGAGCAATGTAAACACCTCAAGAGCATCACCATGGGCAATGAGTAAATCATGTCCATGTTGTTGCAGCCGATGGCGCATATCCTGAAGCGATTGCCATACAAAACGCCAGTGCCGGACTGCACTGTCGTAGTGATTCATCATAGCGGGTTCGAAGATATAAAGCAGCAAAGTAGGTTGCTGCCGTTCAATAGCATATTGAAGGGGTTGGTGATCTTTTGTCCGAAGATCTCTTTTAAACCATATAATGCGAAGGTCTTTCATCAAAAGCGATACAATTCAGAATAAAAATTGTTTTGCAACAGAAGGACGAATACCGTTTTAAGAAGGGCTGCAAAAAAGAGGAATTATTTGTAGAAAAAGCGTTCAGTTGGGTTTTTATCTGTCATGTTATTGTTAAATCAGTATTAATTTTGGTTTAATTTGTTCGAAAATGTACTAAGTGGTAGGCATATTTTTTAAATTTATTGAAAATCAATTAACATGAGTTGGCGTAGACTAAATGGTCAAAAAATCGAGCTTCCCATCAAAGAAGCAGTTGAACAAGCCATTGTCAGAGAAACCGAAAAAGGCCATAAGCTAAAGGTCTGTATCGGTTCCGATTCCCAAGTTCGCTCTGGTGTTGTAGAATTTGCCACAGTAATCGTTTTTCTTCGTGAAAAAAAAGGTGGATTCATGTTTATCCAGAATAGCAAAGCGAAAAAAAAGATGGGCATTCGCGAGCGTATGATCGCAGAAGTAGCAAAATCAGTAGAAATTGCTTATGCACTTTGTGATACACTCGATGCCCATAAAGTCGAACTGGAAGTTCACGCGGATATCAATACCGACCCGCATTTCCAGTCCAATGCTGCTTTGAAAGAAGCAATGGGATACATTCTCGGAATGGGCTTTGTTTTTAAGGCGAAACCAAATGCTTTCGCCAGTTCTTCCTGCGCAGATAAAGTCGTGTAGCAGAGAAGGACTTCGTTAAATTACCATCAAAAATAACCATAAATCGAAGTCGTCAGGTTTCGGCCTTGGCGACTTCTCCTTTATTCTAAGCTTTCCTTCAGGCAAACAATTGCCATTAGCCAGACTTTCGTCCAAATATTTCTACAATTTCGTCGGTTTATATTTATTCTGCCCCAATTATTTTACATATTCGCGGATGACAGCAATATGATACCCGTATGCTACGGGCTTTTCCATTATATTTATGTGGAAATTATTGTTGTAGTTTGGCTGAAAAGCCACTTCACATTATCTGTTTTGTACAAACAAAATTCGCCACTCTATGAAATTGAATTGGATGCTTGCGCTCGTATTTGGTGTTTTCTCCACCGGTCTTTTCGCGCAAAACAATGACATTAAATTTGAGAAATTTACTCTCGATAACGGTCTTACCGTTTTATTACATCAAGACAAAACAACGCCCATCGTCGCTGTTTCTGTAATGTACCACGTTGGTTCAAAAAATGAAAAGCCTAATCGTACTGGCTTTGCTCACTTTTTTGAACACCTGCTTTTTGAAGGTTCTGAAAATATTGATCGTGGAGAATACGATAAATATGTTCAGAATGCAGGTGGTACCCTGAATGCAAACACTTCTTGGGATCGTACTTACTACTACGAAGTACTACCTTCAAATCAGTTGGAACTAGGCCTTTGGCTAGAGTCTGAGCGTATGCTTCACGCAAAAGTAGAGCAAAAAGGTATCGAAACACAGCGCGAAGTTGTGAAAGAAGAACGTCGTCAGCGTGTCGATAACCAACCTTATGGTTCTATTCTTGAACAAACGTTTAAGCGTGCTTACACAGAACACCCTTACCGTTGGCCAATTATTGGTTATATGGATGACCTAGATGCAGCTACGGAAAACGACTACAAAACATTCTACGAAACATTTTATGTTCCTAATAATGCCATCTTGTCTATCGCAGGTGATATCGATATCGCTCAGGCGAAAAAAATGGTAGAAAAGTATTTCTCTGGCATTCCTAAAGGAAAAGGTCCTATCTATCGTCCAGATATCGAAGAGCCAGCTATGGCTAGCGAAATTCGCGATACCGTACAGGATAATATCCAATTGCCAGCAGTTGTTCAGACTTACCGCATTCCAGCACAAGGTACAGAAGATTTCTACGCAGTAGATATGTTGAGCCGCCTGTTGTCAAATGGCGAAAGTTCTCGCCTTTACAAAACATTGGTGGACGAACAGCAGAAAGCTTTGTTTGTTGGTAGCTTCCCACTACAAATGGAAGACCCGGGTGTAACTATTGCTTTCGGTATCGCTAACATGGGCGTAAGCCCAGAAGAGGTAGAAGCAGCTATGGATGCAGAAATCGAAAAGGCAATGAACGAACTGATTTCTGAAAAAGAATTCCAGAAACTTCGCAATCAGATCGAAAATGATTTTGTTAGCCAAAATTCTACAGTGGCAGGTATCGCAGAAAACCTAGCTAACTACGAAATGTATTTTGGTGATGCTAACTTGATCAATAACGAAATCGATCGTTATATGAAAGTAACTCGCGAAGATATCCGCGAAGCGGCTAAAAAATATTTCAACAAGAACAATCGCGTTGTATTGTACTATATGCCTAAGACTCCTCAGCCTTAAGGTATTCTTGCAAAACGCATCATTCTATTGGTTGAACTAAAAAATTCAAAAGAAATAAAATAATGAAGAAGTTATTCTTATATACTTTCTTATCCCTATTCTGTGTAGCAAGTCTAATGGCACAGGATTTCCGTAAATCTGCTCCAAAACCGGGTAAAGCAAAACGCATCCAACTGGGACAGGCAGAAGAATTTACGCTGAAAAACGGACTTCAGGTAATCGTTGTGGAAAATAACAAATTGCCTCGTGTCTCTTTCCAGGTTTTTGTGGATGTTCCTGTCAGAAAAGAAGGCGACATCGTAGGCGTGTCTTCTATGGCTGGACAGTTGCTTAACAAAGGAACTAAAACACGCACCAAAGCTCAGATTGATGAAGCTGTTGATTTTATCGGTGCTTCTTTGTCTTCTAATGCAAATGGCTTGTTTGCATCTTCACTAAGTCGTCACAAAGATGACTTGCTGACCATTATGACAGATGTACTTTTCAATCCTGTTTTCCCAGAAGCAGAATTTGAAAAGTTGAAAAAACAAACGCTTTCTGGCCTGGCTCAGCAAAAAGATGATCCAAGTGCAATCGCAAGCAATGTTGCAAATGTTCTTCGCTATGGTATCGATCACCCATATGGTGAAATTCAAACGGAAGAGAACGTTAACAACATTTCGCTGGAAAGCGCTAAAAAATACTATAATACCTACTTCAAGCCAAATATCTCTTACTTGGTAATCGTAGGTGATATCAGTGTAAAAGAAGCTAAAATGGCTGCTGAAAAATACTTTGGCAAATGGCAGCGTGGTGTTGTAGCTGAAGAAAAATTTGAAGAACCAGAAAAACCAGGTTCTCGCCAAGTTAGCTTCGTAAATCGTGCAGGTGCCGTACAATCGGTTATCAATATCACTTGTCCGATCGAATTGAAAACGGGTTCTCCAGATGTAGTAAAAACAACTTTGTTGAACAACATCTTGGGTAGTGGTTTCAATGGTCGTCTATTTGCTAACCTTCGTGAAGATAAAGGTTTTACTTACGGTGCTTATTCCAGCATGTCTTCTGATCCTTTAGTGGGGTATTTCAATGCTTCTGCTAGCGTTCGTAACGAAGTTACGGATAGCGCGATCGTTGAGTTTTTGTACGAGATTGATCGTATCGCAGAAGAGAAAATCTCTGACGAAGAAGTTCAGTTGAGCAAAAACTTTATCACAGGTTCTTTTGCTCGTTCTTTGGAACGCCCGCAAACAATCGCCAATTTTGCGCTAAGCACAGCACGATTTGACTTGCCAAAAGACTATTACGCTACTTACTTGGAACGCTTAAATGCGATCACTCCGGCTGATTTGCAAGCTGTTGCTAAAAAGTATATCGACGACGAAGATATGCACATCTTAGTAGTAGGTAACAAAGGGGAAGTTGCTGAAAAACTAGAACAGTTTGATGCAGATGGAACCATTACTTTCCGCGATGCTTTCGGAAAAGTGATCAAAGACGAAGATAATGCTTTGCCGGAAGGCGTATCGGCAGCAACCATAGTTGAAGATTATATCAACGCTATCGGTGGTAGAGATGCCATGAAAAAAGTGGAAGATATGACCATCGTTATGTCAACTACAGTTATGGGCCAAACCATGCAAATGGAAACCATGACTAAAGCGCCTAACAAAATGAAAATGACTGCAAAAATGAGCGGCATGGTTATGAACGAAACTAAGTTCGATGGCCAGAAAGCAAAAATTAGTCAGATGGGCCAAAATGTTCCAGTTGATGAGAACACAAACAAAGAAATGAGACAACAAGCAAGAATGTTCCCAGAACGTACTTACTTGTCGGATGGTTATAAACTGGAATTAAGTGGTATCGAAACAATCAATGGCAAAAAAGCTTATGCTGTAGTGGTAACAACTCCTTCTGGTTCTAAAACAACAGAATACTACGACATGGCTACTAGCTTGAAAATCAGAACAGTAATGACGCAGTCTGGCCCTCAGGGCGAGGTAACCGTTACTAATGATTTTAGTGATTACCGTGAAGTAGAAGGTTTTGGAATCAAAATTCCTTATCAAACGACTTCTACTGGTATGGCTCCGGTGCCAATTACCCTGAAAACAGAATCTGTAAAAATTAACACTGGCCTTGAAGACAGCGTCTTCGAAGTAAAGTAATTTTATAGATATAAAAATATACCTGGGCTGGAAGGATGAATTTCTTTCCAGCCTTTTTATTTTTAGAGAAAAAATATGGAATGCCTTAACTGCGGTACCGAGTTCGATAGTAATTTTTGCCCACATTGTGGCCAGAAAAAATCGGTCAAACGGTATTCTCTAAACAACCTTGTTTTTTCTGACTTGCCCAAAGCCATACTGAATACAGATAAGGGGTTCCTTCATAATATCAAATATCTTACCATTACCCCAAAGCAATTTATTAATGATTATTTAGCCGGAAAACGCAAAAATGCCTTCAAACCTATACAGTTTGTTTTTCTAACCATTACTGTACTCACTCTTATTGATGAACAATTTGCCCGCTCCTTGGATAGCATCGAATTGTCTAAGGTTGAAAATACAGAACTGTATCAGGGCGGGTATTTCTAC
This sequence comes from Saprospiraceae bacterium, assembly GCA_022763215.1. Lineage (GTDB taxonomy): Bacteria > Bacteroidota > Bacteroidia > Chitinophagales > Saprospiraceae > JALEHC01. The sequence continues at coordinate 6,002 of JALEHC010000418.1, read as the reverse complement.
GGCAAATTTCTGCGAACGAATATCCAATACCTCTGGCTATCTATGCTTATTCTTTTTGCCCTTGGCAACCGCCTGTTTTACAACCAATATAACTTAGCAGAGCACATGATCATCAATGCCTTTGTCATGGGGCAGGCTGCCTTCTACACCATTTTATGCTATCCCGTTTTCAGTATTCGGTTCCTCATCAATCCAATACATTTATTGGGGCTTTGGTTACTTTTTGCCATCGTATATCGCACCAAAAGGGACGGCCTGATTTATGCACTACTGATTAGTGGCGTTGTTATTTTTCTGTCCTACCTGGCATTTCTCATTCTCCCGTATTCGGTTATCTACTTCTTTGGATTAATGCCATAAGACCTATTCTCCATCATTCGTTTGCCATTACAAAGGAAAACTTCTATTTTAAGCTCACTTATGACTGTATGCTTTAGTAGGGTCATTAGGGCGTTCCTGCTGTGAAGTATTCACTTCACAACAGTCGCTATGCTGCGGGGCTAAACGGCTGGCTGCGTTCCTTGCCATCTATCCGCTAAAGCGGATACCCCTTCGCAGCGCTAACGCACAAGAAACACAAAAGAGCAAACCATTGTAGCTCTTCGCCAAACCAAAATAACTATGGGACTTTTTGACTTCATTCGAGGTGAATTAATTGAAGTTATTGACTGGGTAGAATCCAGTAAAGACATCATGATGTGGAAGTTTCCGGACAAGGATGCCAACATCAAAAACGGGGCACAACTAACGGTCCGTGAATCACAAACTGCATTGTTTGTTGACGAAGGCCAATTGGCTGATCAATTTTTTCCGGGCCGACATGAGCTGTATACCCGCAACTTACCGGTGCTTACTAGCCTGCGTAATTGGGACAAAGGTTTTGACTCCCCCTTCAAATGCGATATCTACTTTTTTAGTACGCGTACTTTTACCGACCTTAAATGGGGAACGAGCAATCCAGTTATCTTGCGTGATCCTGAATTTAAACAGGTACGGGTAAAAGCTTATGGTACTTATTTTATCAAAATCAGTGACCCTACCAAATTCTTTACAGAGTATGCAGGCACCGGCCCCGTATTGCGGATTGGTGATATTGAGAATAGTCTCCGCGATATTGTCATGCCAAAATTTGCGGAAGCACTGGCTGAATCTGGTATTTCCGTAATGGACATGGTCGCTAATTACACAGAACTAGGCGATCAGATTATTCCAAGCCTGCAAACCGAATTGACGCCATTTGGTATCGAACTCGTAAAATTTCAAATTAGCAGCACTTCCTTGCCAAAAGAAGTGGAAGCTTTTTACGACAAGATGACCAATATGAATATGGTCGACGATATGAAGAAGTTTCAGGAGTTTCAGCAAGCGCAAGCAATTGAAAAAGCAGCAGAAAATCCTTCTGGCGGAGCTGGTGAAGGCGTTGGTATCGGTATCGGAATGGGCATGGCCCAGCAGATGATGAACCAACAAAAATCAGAGGAGAAAACGGATTCGGCGAAAGCCCAGACCAGAGAAGAAATTCTGGCTACCCTAAAAGAATTAGGCGAACTTAAAGAAGCCGGAATTCTTACAGAGGAAGAGTTTGATGCCAAGAAAAAAGAATTGCTCGCACGCCTGTAGACTATGTTTGAAGAAAATACAGTAGCGCTGGACGAAACCTTTGGCTTGCCTTGTCCTTCTTGTGGAAGTCAGTTGCGTTATTCCGCGAAAGCGAAAAAAATCATTTGTAGCTATTGTGGCTATGAAGAAGAACTGGATCGCTCCAATGACAAAATAATCGAGCAATCTTTGGCCCAAGCGGCTTCTGAATTGCAGAATTATATTCCCGAGCGAGTAGGCAAAAAAGTATTTGATTGCCAAGGTTGTGGTGCCAAATTTATGGTCGAAAGTGATCAAGTCAACGTCAATTGTGCCTTTTGTAGCTCTAAGAATGTCAATCAAGAAGCTTTTGAACATCGCTATATCCAGCCAGTCGGTGTCATACCTTTTTATATTTCCAGAGCAGAAGCAGAAAAAATCTTCGCCAAATGGATTCACAAGGGCTTTTTTACCCCTTCCAGCTTAGGCAAAAAAGCAATGTTGGAAAATATGCATGGTATTTACATACCTTTTTGGACCTACGATGCTCATACGGAATCGAATTGGCGAGGACAAGCAGGCTTTTACTATTATGTTACCAAAACCGTGAGAAGAAACGGAAAGTTGGTTCAAAAACGAGTTCGTAAAACGCGTTGGGTCAACCGAAGTGGTCATTTGAAACACTTCTTCGACGATGTGCTCGTCATTGCTTCAGAAAGACTTGCTCAAAAACAGGTCAATGGCATTATGCCTTACCGACTGGAAGAAATGGTCAATTACGATCCGCGATTGATGGTAGGGTGGGAGACGGAAGTATACCAAGTAGAAGTTGATGCTGCTTACCAAAAGGCAGACATCACGATGGATAATCGCATTCGTCAAATGTGTTCTGCTCAATTGGGAGGAGATACTCAACGAAATTTAAGAATTTCTACACACAAACACAGTCAGACTTTTAAACATATCGTCTTACCTTTGTGGCTCTGTTCTTATCGGTATCAATCAAAAGTTTATCAGTTTTTGATTAATGGTCAGACAGGAAAGGTACATGGCAAAAAGCCACTTTCCTGGTTGAAAATTACGCTGCTGGTATTGTTGGTTGCTGCTATTATTGTAACGATTGTCCTGCTCACTAAAGAGCAGTAGCAAAATCAATGCGAGTATGATACAGGTTTTTGTGACGGGCGGTACCTTCGATAAAGAGTACAATTACATTACTGGTAAATTGTATTTCAAGGATACCCACCTCAAACATATGTTTGAAAGAGGTCGGAGTACCATTGATATCGACGTCAAGACGCTAATGATGGTCGATAGCCTTGAGATGACAGATGCGGATCGGGAAATTATGGTGCATAGTTGCCGCCGAACAAAGTCTGACAAAATCCTTATTACGCATGGTACAGATACCATGGTAGAAACGGCCAGTTATATTGCGAAGGCAGGCTTGGAAGGCAAAACCATCGTGCTTACGGGGGCTATGATCCCGTATGCATTCGGAACTTCCTCGGATGGGTTCTTTAATTTGGGAAGTGCGATGGCTTTTGTTCAGACACTGGTTCCAGGTATCTATGTGGTCATGAATGGCCGGTATTTCAATTGGAATAATGTTAAGAAAAACAGGGCGACTGGCTTTTTTGAGGAGTTGCTATAGTTTACCTAATTGGTACTATCAACAACTAGTTCAAAGTTTTGAAACATAGAATAATTTATGATCTGGGAAATAATTGGACTGCTAATCGAGTTTTTATTTTTGGGAATAGGTCTTTATCTATACCTGTTCGCGATTGGGCGACTTAAGTATTCGAATGAAGAAAACCGCAAAAAAGCGGAAGCGTTTCGGACGCAAAGTGGAAGTATGATTCGAATATTAGCGCTTGCCCTAATGGCTTTTATGGTCGTCAATATCGTGTTGCATATTAAAGATTTGATCAGTTGATTGCTATTGAGCCAATTGGTTGTTATTTTAATACAGATGCTAACGGGTATCTGCTTAACCCTTGTTCTTGGGCAAATATGGATTCGGCCTGGCAGGAAGCTATACACTGGATGGCTGCGGAGATTCGTTCCTATTTAGGCGAAAGCCTGCATAGCTTGTGGCTGCGAGGGAGTATGCCACGGGGTTTTTATCGAGAAGGTATTTCAGATATTGATCTTTTTGTATTGCGATTTGACATTCAAGCCAGGTGGGAAGCCTTATCGTTCGCCCCGACGCTCAAAGAAAAGGTACATCAGCAGTTTGGCCTTTCGGCAAATATAGAACTGATGCAAAGTGCTTTTCGAAAGGATTTAGCTACAGCTTATCCGCAATTGGCTATGATCATCAAAGTGCAATCACTTTGTTTGTTGGGACAAAATATACAACCCGACTTACCGAAATATCTACCCGGAAAAAACTGGGCGATTCATTTTCGTTGGTTAGAAGCAGATTTGCGTACCTTCGAAGAGCAAACGGTGCTAAGGTCAGAAGACATTCGCACGATTTGTAAAATTTTACTACGCTGTGGTTTTGAATTGGTGATGGAAAGAGAAATGAAATATACAAACGATTTGTATATTTGCTATGTTGCTTTCAGCAAATATTATCCGGAGCAAGCTTCACATATGAAGTGGGTACTGTTCTGGTATTTGAATCCGGATAGTCCGGACGAAAAAAAGGCTCCTATACTCCGTTTAGGAAGGTGGTTGTTGGAGCAGCAAAAATGAGATGTTGGTAAGTATAAAATTTAAGCGATGGAGCTCAATGATGAGTACGCAGGCAATCCTTGCAGACTAAAAAAAATCATTTACTCCTAATTGCCTCTAGTTACTTATGTGACAAAAATGCTTATACTTGCGGAGAAACTGTAGACTGGAAATACAGAGCCAATAAGATTTAAGTAAACACTTTCAGATATCAAACGCATAACGAACGCATTTCAATCCAATATGAAGCATTTTTTATTTTCTCTCCTTTTTCTCTTCGGTATTTCCGCAGGGACTTGGGCACAAGACAGCAAGGATTTTTACGATGTAAGTACTATTCAAAGCCTGAATATCAGCTTTGAACAAGACAATTGGAAATATATCCTTGATTCCCTGCGCTTCAATGGCGAAGGCCTGCTGCTGGGTGACATTGAAATTAATGGCCAGAAATTTACAGACATTGGTGTGCGCTATCGTAATAGCCGTACTTTTCGTCCGGGCATGAATCGCAATGCCTTATATATTAAACTGGACTATATTCGAAAAAATCAAAACTATCAGGGCTATCAGGTGATAGAATTATCGAATGCACTCCGTGATCCAAGTATGGTTCGGGAGGTTCTTTCTTTCGAAATTGCCAGAGATTATATGCCGGCTCCCAAAGCCAACTACGCTAAGGTAGAAATCAATGGCATTTACTATGGTTTGTTAGTTAATATCGAATCGATAAGCGAAAAATTCCTGACTTCCAGATTTGGTTCTGGCAACGGAGCACTCATCAAGAGTACCCCGGAAACAAAAGAAAAAGCACCACTCGACTGTAAAAGTGATGTTTGGGGTAGCTTGCAATATGATAATGCACCTAAATGCTACCTGAATAACTTTACGCTTCTTTCAGATGATGGCTGGGGAGAATTGTTTGAGCTCACCAGAATACTGGAAGAAGAACCTGAAAATATCGGTAATGTATTGAATGTTGACCGAACTCTTTGGATGTTGGCTTTCAATAATGTCTTAGTCAACCTGAGTAGCTATACCGGTAAATATTCTCAAAACTATTACTTGTATCAAGACAAAAATGGGCAGTTCAATCCAATTATCTGGGATATGAATTTGTCTTTTGGTAGTTATAAGAATACCGGAGTTGGTTCTGACCTTGGCTTTTTGGAATTGGTCAACCTCGATCCGCTTCTACATGTCGATAATGAAGCCAGACCATTGATCAGCAAGTTGCTTTCAATGGATCAGTATAAGAAAATTTATACGGCTCATATGCGTACGATTTTGTACGACCATTTTGTAAATGGTGCATTTGAAGAAAGAGCAAAAGCATTACAATCATTGATTTTGGAAGACTATACCAAAGACCAGAATCGCTATTATGATACCGAGCAGTTCAGTAAAAGTCTGGACATTACCATTGGTAAGAGATCAAAGATTCCAGGGGTTGCCCAATTGATGAATAAGCGGGCTGATTTTCTAAAGAAAACTCCAGACTTGTCGATCTTGCCTCCAAAACTAATCAACCTTTCGGTAACCAAGCGTGAGCGCTTCGCAAGTGAGCAAATCAAAAACTTCCAGATTCAGGCAAGTTTTGAACAGTTCCCTAAAGATGTTACCATCTATTATCGTTTCGAAGGAGAAGATCAATACCAATCAACTGCCATGAAAGATGATGGCGCACACAAGGACGGCGAAGCCGGAGATTATACTTATGGAGTGGTAATCGAACCAACAGC
>JALEHC010000417.1 GCA_022763215.1 Saprospiraceae bacterium | reverse complement strand
AGTTTGATTGGCGGCAGCATACTATTTTGGTAAAAGGTGCTCGTCGTTTTGGGCTGGAACAATTAGCTTCTCGGCTTTCCAAAAAAATTCACCTGACCGTTCTGGAAGTTCGGCTTCAGTCATTGCGGCACAATCTTTCGCAATATCGCCAATTACTGCATACCAACACCAAAATCATGGTGATGGTAAAAGCTGCTGCCTACGGCAGCGGTGCTATTGAAGTAGCCAGAGTGCTTGAAAAAGACCGGGTAGATTACCTGGCTGTTGCTTATGCAGATGAGGGTATTGAGCTACGCGAAGGCGGCATTGAGTTGCCCATCATGGTGCTTAATCCGGAAGAAGCCGTCATTGATGCCATGATCAGATACCGCCTTGAACCAGAAATTTATAGCCTGACTTTATTGCAACAATTCGCACAAGCAAGCCGATATCAGGATGGCGCTTTTCCGATCCATATCAAGTTTGATACCGGTATGCATCGGCTAGGTTTTGAAGCAAAAGACCTTCCTTTGCTACTTCAAAACCTAAAAAACAATCCACAACTGAAGGTACACACCTGCCTGAGTCATTTGGCCGCGAGTGAAGCACCCGAGCACGACGAATTTAGTCTTCGGCAAATTCGTCAGTTCGAAGCGATGTATCAGCAATTGGTATTGGCGATCGGGTACCAACCCATTCGGCACATGCTCAATTCCAGCGGCATCAGCCGATTTCCGGAACACCAGATGGACATGGTTCGCTTGGGCATTGGTTTGTATGGCATTGATGCCAATCCGGACATGCAGCCGAAGCTGCGCACGGTACTACAGCTGAAAGCCAGTGTATCGCAAGTAAAGCATTTGCCGCAAGGCGAAACCGTAGGCTATGGGCGAAAAGGTCGGGCTGAGGAAGATAAAAAAATCGCCACCATCAGTATTGGATATGCAGATGGTTTGTGGCGAGCAGCCGGAAATGGAAAATTTAGCGTAAGCATAAGGGGGCAATTAGCGCCGACTATCGGAAATGTTTGTATGGATATGTGTATGGTCGATGTTAGCCATATTCCGGATGTGCAAATTGGAGATGCAGTGCTTATATTTGGGCCACAATTGCCCGTTCATCGGCTTGCCGATGCTTTACACACTATTCCGTACGAAATTTTGACTAGTATTTCTGGTCGGGTAAGACGCATTTATTTGCAAGATTAAGAAATCAATTGATGCAAGAACTCAAAGACAAATATTCAGAAAGACAAGCTACTTTTGCGGCTCAGGCGGCAGCTTTGCGCAAACGTTACAATTATTTTTCAGTCGTCCGGCTCGTTACTTTTTTTGCAGCAGTTGGGCTGGGCATTTATTTATACGCAGAGTTTTGGCAAGTAGGTATTGTCTTTACCATTCTTTTTCTGATTGGCTTTTACCGTTTTATGCTTTGGCATGGTGCGATAAAAACGAAGGAAATCCACCAAACGAATCTGGCAGAGCTGAATGGTGCTGAACGCAAGGCACTAGACTATGAATTTGGGCAGTTTGAAGGCGGTAAAGATTTTGTTGAAGCGGAGCATCCCTATTCTTATGATCTCGATATTTACGGCGAACATTCATTTTTTCAATTCGTCAATCGTACTTCTACGGCCATTGGGCGACAGCGCTTGGCGCAATATTTGGAGCAACCCGCCAATACCGAAACGATTCAACAACGACAGCAGGCTGTGCAGGAATTATCGGAGCAATTGGATTGGCGGCAGCATTTTCAGGCGTATGGTTTGCAGACAAGCGATGAATTGCATCATACACAATTGCTAAAACAGTGGCTACACGATCCGGCTTTTGTCAGTAATTCCGCTTTCTATCGCTTTGCTCTGTATTTTGTACCGATCTGGATGATTGCTTGTATTTTTACCTTTCTGTATGTCGAGCCTTGGCAATTATCGCTTTTATTTCTGGCTTTACCGATCTGGATTATCCGAAAAACAGTAGAAAAGGTCAATAAGACTCATTTGCGCACGACGCATGCCGAAAAAGCGTTGTCATTTTATGCCAAATTAATTGGACATGTAGAAACACAAGCGTTTGAAAGTTCTGCCTTACGGCAAATAAAAACGGCATTTGAAACCGAGGATAAGACTGCTTCGCAGCATATCGGGCGGTTGTCGTATATAATTAGTCAGCTCAATATGCGCTATAATGCGCTGGCGATTATTTTCAATATTATGTTTTTGTGGGACTTGCAGTGGATCAATCAACTTGAAAAATGGCGAGCAGCACAACGAGACCACCTTCCCAAATGGTTTGAAGCACTGGCCGAACTCGAAGCCCTGATAAGCCTCGCTACGCTCCGCTATAACCAGACCGATTGGACATTCCCGGAAGTAGGTGATTATCCGCATTTTGATGCAAGCGGGCTCGGGCATCCGCTCATTTCACCACAAAAGCGCGTGAGCAATGACGTGCACATTCCGACAAGTGGTCACATCAAGCTGATAACAGGCTCGAATATGGCCGGAAAAAGTACTTTTCTTCGTACCGTTGGGCTCAATATTGTATTGGCACTTTGTGGTGCCCCCGTTTGCGCGCGAAGACTAGAACTACCTGTATTGCAAGTATATACGAGCATGCGTACCCAGGATGCCTTACATGAAAACACCTCTTCCTTTTTTGCAGAACTAAAGCGCTTGAAGTTTATCATTGAAGCAGTGGAACAAGGAGCTAATATATTTTTCCTGCTCGATGAAATTTTGAAGGGAACCAACTCTCGTGACCGGCATACTGGTTCAAAAGCGCTGATCAAGCAATTGATTGAGCATAAAGGCGCGGGTATTATTGCCACCCACGATCTCGAGCTGGGCGACCTAGAAGCTCAATATGGTGGTGCTATTGAAAATTTGAGGATAGAAGTAGAAATTGAGGATGGTCAGTTGCATTTTGACTACAAACTCAAAAAAGGCGTTAGTGAAAGTTTTAATGCAACCATTTTGATGCAACAAATGGGCATCCGAATTGACATGAACCATGATTGAATTTCCTGACATACCCGTTTCACGCATTGCGGTAAAAGTAAAGCCTGCAGCCGAACGCATGATCCGAAAGGAACATCCCTGGATTTTTGAGTCGGCTATTGTCAAACAAAGCAAGGAAGCCGCAGCAGGCGATTTGGTCATTATTTATGATCAAAAGAAAAACAAAGTAATGGCCTTGGGTTTGTACGATCCGTTCTCTCCGATTCGGGTCAAGTTACTTCATTTTCGGACTGCTGCCCAAATCAATGAACAGTGGTTTGCTAATCGTATTCAGGCTGCTTTTGATTTGCGAAAGCCCCTTTTGGAGACTGATACCGACAGTTATCGCTTCATTCATGGTGAAAATGACCATTTGCCGGGGCTGATCGCGGATGTGTATGCGCAGGTGTTGGTTTTGAAATTGTACTCCTTTATATGGTTGCCCTATTTGTCACAAATTGTGCCTCCGCTTGTTGCAGTCAGTGGCGTAGATGCGGTCGTACTTCGCCTGAGTCGCAATTTGCAGCAACAGCCACAACACTTGCATGGCTTAGAAGAAGGTCAAATCATTCATGGGCAGTTGGACAATCCGGAGGTTATTTTCAAGGAGCATGGGTTACGCTTTTCAGCAAATGTCATACACGGCCACAAAACCGGTTATTTTCTCGACCATCGCCACAACCGCAAGCGGGTGGGCGAGCTGGCCGAAGGCCAGCGAGTATTGGACGTATTTGCTTATGCCGGAGGCTTTTCGGTACATGCCCTTTGCGGAAATGCGAAAGAAGTGACTAGTCTGGACATTAGTGCGCAAGCACTCGAAATGGCCAAAAAGAACGTAGCCTTGAATTTGGCGACAGCCAAACACAAAACCATAGCTGGTGACGCCTTTGAAGTCATGGAACAACTCATTCGTCAGCACAAACGATATGACTTGATTGTAGTCGATCCACCTTCTTTTGCGAAAAGCGAAAAAGAAATTCCCTCGGCTATTAGTAGCTATACCCGATTGGCTCGATTGGCAGTGCAACTGGTTGCCCCCAATGGCATTTTGTTGATGGCCTCGTGTTCGAGTCGCATTACGGAAGAAGTGTTTTTTCAGACCATTGTGCAAGAACTTCGACAAAGCAAGCGTTCTTTTCAGGAAATTGAAAGACATACACATGATATAGACCACCCGATCGGATTTCCGGAGGGGGCTTATCTGAAAGCAGGATATTTCCGAATAACATGAAGCGAGCTTACCGCCTACAAGATGCCATCCAAAACCCGCAAGTCACCGAGCTTTTCCTCAATCATCAGGGGTTGAAAGCGATTCCGAAGGAGGTATTTCAGCTAACACAGCTCACCAAATTGGATATTAGCTACAATCAAATCAAAGCCATTCCGGCTGAAATTGGGTATCTGAGTCAACTGGAAAACCTTAATCTGTCTAACAATAAAATCAAGGCTTTCCCAGAGGAAATTCACCTAACAAAGCTGCAAAAACTCAACCTGAGCCATAATCAATTGCAAGGTCTGCCAATGATTAAAGCCAAGCAACTCACAGAGTTGCGCGCAAGCCACAATGCCTTGGAAGAGTTGCCCGTCATCAAAAGCCTGAAAAGATTATTTGTCAGCCACAATTTCATTAAAAAGATACTTAGTCCAGCTACTCAAATGCTTGCTTTACAAGTACTTGAAATCAACCATAATCATGTCAGCAGACTTCCGAAAAATATAGAGAACTGGCAAGCACTTGAAAAACTGGAAGCCAACTATAATCATTTGGCTAAATTGCCGGAGGCGATTGGTCAGCTGAAGCAACTGCGCATTTTGCGCATAAAAAATAATCGGCTCAGAAAATTACCGGATACACTGGGGCAATGTGACCGACTCCGAATATTGGAAGCCGATAAAAACAAGTTGAGCCATTTGCCGAAAGGCATGGAACAACTACAGTGGCTGGCCTATTTATCGCTGAGCAACAACAATCTAAAGCGCGTATCCACAGCATTGGTACAGCACGCTCGCTTACGCGAAATCGACTTATCGCGCAATGAAATCAGTCATTTGCCGAAAGGCATGGAACAATTGGAGCAATTATTTCGATTGCAATTAGCGAATAATCAGCTCAAAAACCTTCCGAAACTACCACAAAGTCTGACCCATTTGGATGTCTCCAAAAATCATTTTGAAAAAGTCCCAGATTCAATATTGCAGTTGCAAAAACTGGAAGAATTGAACTTGAGTCAGAATCAAATTCAGCAATTGCCTGGGCAGTGGGCGCATCTTAAGCAGTTGAAAGCGATTTATTTGCAAGGCAATCCTATACGAGAGCAAGGAACGGAAGTTTTTCAGCTCAAAAAGCTCGAAAAAACCCAGGGATTATTTGATCGGGTAGAGCGAAAATATTTTCAGAAAATTCAGGCTTATGCCAATCAGAAACAACTTTCGGCAGCTACCAAAAACCAGTTGTTCGAATTGTTGCGGCAACCCGTTTCGGAGCAAGAAGCAAGCCCAGAAATAGCCATGCACCTACTTAATTTGGGCATACAAGATGCCCAATACCGAGGGCGTGCGATACTGTTTCGTGAAACAGAAACGCTTAGGCTGGAAACTAGTCAATTGGTGGTATTGGGCAGGCTACATCAATCGATTAAATGGTGGCGCAGCAAACTGGAAAACGAGCAGATTAGTATTGGCCGAAAGCCAAAACAGGAAGGCGATTATATACTGTTGGTGGGCAACAAACCCGGCTCGTTTGAGTCGTATTTGGCGAAAGCCAAAGGATGGATTAGTGAGCAGCAGTTGTGCCAATATTTGCAGCAACAAGGTACATTTTATTTGTTTTCACAGACCGAGCCTTCCGCAGTAGAACGCATACAACAAATGTTGTTGCATGAGGATATTCGCAATGTGAAAATGGGATTGGAGTTGGTCAGAAATGGCGGTTGTCCACAAGCGTTATACACACCTTTGGCGATGTTGTACCTGACGCATCCGGATGAAGAAATCCGCAAAACAGCACTGAATATCATCGCCTTATACCTTTCGGATGCCCATTTTCAACTGCTTCGCTATCCGAAGCGCATTTGGCAGAATAATGAAGCTCGGAAAAAGCAGTTTAGGCAAAGACTGGT
>JALEHC010000062.1 GCA_022763215.1 Saprospiraceae bacterium | reverse complement strand
GCTATCGCAGCAGGTACTCAACAAGATTTTGTCATCAGCAATGCGGCAGGTTGTGATTCTACCATCACCGTTATTGTCGAAGAACTTTTGCCGACAATGGCTCAATTAGAGTTGGGTGCTTGTACAGGCACGACCATCGATTTCAATGGTACGACCTATCAGATAGGAGATCAGGATCAAATTACGTTGACCAATGCTGTAGGTTGTGATTCAGTTATTCAGCTGACTGTAGTTGAATTGATGCCGACTTCCGAGACACTTAGTTTTGAAGTATGTGCAGGTGAGTCTTTTGACTGGAACGGCAGCACGATAGCAGCAGGTAGTAGCCAAAGCTTTACGCTTGTAAATGCCGTAGGCTGTGATTCGACCTTGACTATTGAAGTTGATGAATTAGCGCTTCCTGACTTTGATTATGACATTTCGGAAAGTTGTCCATCTAGTTCAACTGGAGCTATTAGCCTTCAAAATGTTACTGGTGGTTTGCCACCATATTTAGTATCATTTGATGGTGGACCATTTGAAAGTATGAATATGTTGGCCTTTTCCGATTTGCCGCAAGGCGAATACTGGGTAGCGATACAAGATGCAAATGGTTGTACTTCAGAACAATTATTGTCTATTGATGCTTCAGAAGCCATCGAAATAGTTGCTCAAAATCAAGTACTCGAATGCGACCAATCCCAAATTATGCTGGATGTACAAGTTCTTTCTGGCCAGACAGACAGTCTGAAGATAACCTGGCCTGATGGTAGCAATGGCTTTACATTTATGGCAATGGAGGCTGGTAGCTATCCGGTGAGCATCCAGAATGAATGCGAAACGATTACAACCAGTATAGAAGTTAGCTATCCACAAGGTGGGTTGGGTGATTTGGTCTATATCCCGAATGCATTTTCACCTAATGATGATGGATTTAATGACATCTTTCGGGTCGAACAAACGCCTGGTATTTCGTTTGTCAACTTCAAGCTACATCTGTTTGATCGCTGGGGTAACCAAGTATTTACAACTGAAAACCCAGGCGAAGGCTGGAATGGTGCTTACAAATCACGCGTGCAAAACACAGGTGTTTATATCTGGCATCTCGAAGCCGATGTACAGTACTGCGGCCGGGTAATTGAGTTGGATGAAAAAGGCGATGTTGTACTGATGAAATAGCCTTGAAAAAAGATTTGGCTTAAAAAAAGCCGCTATGCAAAATTGCGTAGCGGCTTTTTTTTATTGTGGTTTCACAGCACTTCGGCGTCGTTTTTCGAGTAGATTTGGATCAATTTTAAATGCTTTTTGATGCCATTGTTCACCAAGTTCATTCTGGCCGGTATTGTAGTAAGCATTTCCGAGATTATACATTGCATCAGGATCATCTGGTCGGACATTCAGCGCATAAGTAAAGAACTCAATCGCCGTAGCTGGCTGACCACTGATGCCATAGGCAACACCTAATAATCGAAGAGTTTCGTACTCCTGTGGACGAAGCTCATAGGACTTCCTCAAATACTCAATCGACTTTGTTAGATTGTTGCGTTCCTGCCCATAATACCGTCCAGCTTGCATGTAAGTAATGGCCATGTTTGTTTCTGCCTCTCGGTATTGTGGGTCAATTTTTAGTGCTTGTTCGTAAGCAGTAACCGCATTTTCATACTGCTTGAGATAGTTATAGGCATTTCCCATCAGGAGGTAAGCATTTTTGTAATTCGGATGTATTTTGACTGCTTCTTGCAAATGGCCTAATGCCTCCGTCAACATTTGTTGTTGTTTCGCTTTATTTTCGTCTTTCTGTGATTGAGTTACCAATTCGCCTCCCATCGCATTTCTGAGTTTGGCACTATTAGGCGAGGTATTGATGTCTGTACTAAAAAGGGTAAAGTTATCTTTCCAAGCTGTATTCCGACTGATTGTTTTTATGGAAAACAATAATGCAATGGCACCAATGACCATCAATGGCGTGCGCACCTGGTGGAACGCTTTCACTTTATCACCTTTCTTTAGGTAACGATACGCCAACAAACAAAACGCTATACAAAATCCAATGGACGGGATATAAGCAAAACGCTCCGACATATTGGTACCAACCGGAAAAAATAGATTGGAAACGATACTAAAAGTGGCCAGATAAAAAAGAATCGCATAACTAATGATATCCTTTTTGCGGAAACGCATAACCGCATATACTCCTAATGCCAGATAAATTAACAAACTCAGTATCACCTGCCAGTCGCCCCAGCTCAACACAGGAATGTGCCGCGGATAATAATCGTGTGTCAAGGGATGTGGAAAAATCAACAACTGCAAATATTTGCCCATGGTGTAGGTTACCGTAGCTAGCTTTTCGCCTGTTGTATAAGGAATATACCGACTATTTTCCACCTTTACGAAAGGGTTATTCATTAGCTCCAGTGACGGCTCGCTGAAAGCAAACCCAAGCACAGAGAAACGAATCGCCAGAAATATCACGGCTGCTGCAACGAAAGGTGCTGTTTGCCGAATAATCGTTCCCGTCTTAGCAGCGGTAAAGAAATAATAGGAAAGTGGAACAATTGCCAAGAAAGTGATGGCATTTTCCTTTGCCATGAGCGCCAGAAAAAAGATAACTCCTGCCCATATATTAAGGCTCATCTTTTTTTGCTGAAAAGCAAGAACGGAATAATACAATGCACCAAGACTACCCAGCAAAGTCAAAATCTCATCACGTCCCTTGATGTTGGCTACCGCTTCTGTATGAATCGGATGGGCTGCAAAGAGCAGGCTTGCGCCAAATGCGACAAAGGCGGCTAAGGCCTCTCCCCGATTACCTTTAAACAATAACAACAACAAGAGGTACAAGACACCACAACTTAGTCCAAACAAACCAGCATTAACAAAATGACTGACCTGTGGGTTTTGGCCAAAGATTTGCACTTCCAGTGCAAAAGTGATTAAGGAAAGTGGTCGGTATCGGCCACCGGCTACCAGTGCAGCTTTACCTTCCTGCTTAAAAAAGCCAAAAAAGGTGTCTTTCGACAAAATTCCCGGCACACCGGAAAGGCCTTCCTGCGTAAACATATTGTCAGTAATCACAATTGCATCATCCTGCGCATAGTCGTTGGGAATGGTATTGGCATACAATAAAAACCCAAACACCAACAAACTCCAGAAAGCAATTTTTGGATTAGCTATATAAGATGGAAAGCCAAAGAGGTTGTTCTCTTTTCGAGAAGAAGACTTTGCCTGTTTTTTACCTTTTCTTGATTTTGCCATAAGATCGCTTTTTCGAATCGTCCGAAATTATGGAATTTTTACGGGATGTCCACAATTGGTTTTCCAATAGTTCGAAAACTAGAAAAATCGAAGCCATGCTATCAATAAAAAATGCACCTCCGGTGCTTAACCGAAAGTGCATAATTTTCTTGGTTTGTTTGAATTCCCAACGCCTATCGAGCCAGAATATAACGTACACCTACCGTACCATATCCACCTCCAAATCCATTGTCAAAGCCATTAAAGAAGAAGGTAGGAACCCAATCTATTGTAAGGTTTAATGGAATATCTTCGAATGTGTAATCCAACCCTAGATACGCCTGCGCTCCAATAGTAGTTGTGTTGTAATCATCATCAAATAAGAAAGAATCATCAAAGCTCCAGAAGTAAACAGAAGCACCACCACCGAAGTACCATCTTAGGCCTTCTACGCCATCAAGCTCAAGTGGCTTGTGAACCAAATAAGCGGCGCTCACATTCGTCCAGCGATAGCCTGACCAGCCACGCGTACCAACATAAGCTTCTACAGCATGGCTTTCATTCAAAAAGTATTTGAAAGACAATGAAAGTGGATATCCCAGACGGCCACCAACTGCAGACTTGTAATAATCTTGTGCATTAAGGCCAGATACGGCCATCATCATACCTAATAAAAGTGCAAATTGTAATACTAACTTTCTCATCGTACAAGTTTTGGTTTATCAATTGATTATTTGAAGAAATTAGTTTCATTTCATCAATATAAAAACAGGTCATACCAATACCCAATGAAGCCTTAAAACACTTCAAAGAGCGTACAAAGTATGCTTGCTTTCTGTGACTTAACCTGACTTTTGTTTAATTGCTCTCCTTATATCCCTTTATTTTCAGGGATTTTCGGACTAGGGATGTTTTCTATCAGAAGCGAAGCGTGAAAACGTTAAGGCAAAGTTAATCATTTAACCTAAAAATCCTAAGCCAACCGAAATTTCAGAATCAATTCTTTAAGGACAGTGCCTTTTTCTTGGTTCAGATGCCCAAAATAGGGGACTTGCTATTCATCCGCCTATCATTACAGTTGGTTCTCCTATGACAATGAGGCCTCCATGAGCAGTTGCATCACCCATTCTGGCTGCTGGCATACCCTCAATCAAGACAGTTGCCGACCCCATCACAATAGTGTCGGGTGGACCTACACATGTCAGCATATCGCCTACACGTGCGGCAGGTAATCCACCAATAAGGACAGTCGGTGCTCCTGGGCCTACGATAGGACCGCCCACATGTGGAATGGGTACGACGGCTGGTGTTACCATAGGGCATTCATGAAAATCAGTAAGTCTTGCTGCTGGTGGCATATTTTTGTTTTAATTTATCATAATCATTGCCGCACTAAGCGACATTTCCGCTTCTGCTTCCATGGAAACCATTGCTCCACTTAGGCTTAGCTCTGTTTCTGCACTTGCACTAATACTCAAGCCAGCTAAGGAAATATTCCCTCCCGCTGCACTCCCCGAAATAGAAGCATTAGCCGTCATAGTAATTGACTCTTCTGCGGTGATAGAAATCGAAGATGCACTATTGATATCAATCCCACTCTCTGATAATTTTATCGAATTATTATTTTGATCTGAGATCGTAATGGAAGTCTCTTCA
Source organism: Saprospiraceae bacterium (assembly GCA_022763215.1). Classification (GTDB taxonomy): domain Bacteria; phylum Bacteroidota; class Bacteroidia; order Chitinophagales; family Saprospiraceae; genus JALEHC01. The sequence continues at coordinate 4,042 of JALEHC010000062.1, read as the reverse complement.
TCATTTAGCTCCATTTGATTATTTCCCGGCGTAATAATGGTTATGACTTTTTTTTCTTCGTCAAAAGTGATTTTCATATTACTCTTGCTGACAAAAGCTTTAATCGAATTTCCTTGATCAGGGGTTTCAGGAGCAGCTCGCCCATTACTATAAACCGATCCGATGATAACAGGAAAACGGGGATCATTATTGAAAAAACCAACTACAACTTCGTCATCCACTTCAGGATAAAAGAAAGCTCCGGCACCACTAGTTGCATAAAAAGTAGCCAACCTTGCCCACACACCTTCGTCACTGGTTTGGATTAGCGGAAGGTTTATTAAAACTCGAAATTCTCCATTTGGGTCTTCACTTATTTGCTTTACTTTAGCTATTTGCAAACCTTGTATACCTGGCAATAAACCACCTGCCATAGGAACTTCTGTCTTCACTTGTTCTGTAAACCAATTTGGCGAAAGCCCAATACAAGCAGTAGTTGTCCAATCACCATCACGAATGTCATGAATGACACCAGAAACATACGCATTGCCATTAAAGCGTTTACCCAAGCCTTTTAGATTCAATAGTTTGCCTGGCATCACTAAAGAATTACCTTGGAATTTTATGCTACCTCTCACTTTGGCATACTTAGACTTTGTTGCCTCTGCCTCTGCCCAGCTTGTCAAACCTTCTGACGTTATAAAGCCCCCAGTCTGTAAGTCGTAATTTTCTAAGCCAATCACTTTTGAAAGTTGTTCTGTGGAGAGATTTCCCGTCTTCGAATCGGAAGGGGTGGCCGTTTCGGAAGAAACGACTTGGTCCTGGGGATTCCAAGCACTTGATTTAATAGAGTTGAATTGATATTCCGCGTCTATTTCACCATCAAACTCAAGTATATCAAGGCCGAAAGTCAGACTAAGAACCTCATCTGTTGCCTTGTTCGGGTTTTTCACCGACACTTTGCCATCTTTAGCAAATACAACCAACCCATTTACTTGCGCTCTGGAAATCATAAAATCCCAATCTGTTGAATAGTATTGAATGACTTTTTCAAGCTCATTGGAAGTGGAAGTAACATCTGCCGAAAGACCATTATTAGCGATTAATTTATTAATGATATCACTATCTGTAGTTTCTTGGTAATAAGTATTTTTACGGCCGATCGTCATCTTCACCGATTTATCTTTGATCAGGATCTTTAAGACTGGCCCTCTCGAAGGGCTTATTTCGATGCTGTGTTTGACAACTATCCCCTTAAATACGGAGGTATTATTATTTTCATATCCTACTTTTACTTCAATCTCGGCTCCTGGAACAAAAGTATCCGAATCACTAATGGGAAAGTCTTCCTTTGCAACACTTCCATCAGCTAACTCCATTTCGCAATATGGCACTTTATTGATCTTGTTGTCAATATAAATGGATAGTACTTGGGTAGTATCTTTGATTACACTTCCGTTAGATAATACGGTAAATGTGGTTAGGTCAGATTCTGATGTAATAGGTGAATTAGCCATAATTCTTAAGCTCAAGGTGGAAACTCAATTCCGTTCCTGGTTTTAGGTTTCTAAAATTATATCGTTGCTTGTGTTGTGCGACTTGCTAGTATCCATTTTGTATATATACTTGGCAAACTAAGGCTGAAAGGGGGCGCCTGTAGCAACTGTAATGACATGCAACATACCTAGAAAACTCGCACTCGCAGGCTTTTTAATATCAGTCACACTGCCAAAAATCACAAGCGTTTTCTATTTTTCGTTTTCGTTTTCCAATCTTTCGATTAATCGGCTCGAAATGCGTAGAAAATCCATTTCAGTAATTACGCCTATTAGTTCGTCTTCATGTACGACGGGCAGGCAACCAATTTTGTTGTCTCGCATAATGGCCATGGCTTTTACCATAGTTGCTTCTGGACCGATAGTAATCGGATCTTTAATCATGATATCCTTTACCATCATCGCTCGAGTGCCATTATAACGGGGTTTATCATGAAAATACCGCATCAACAAGCGAGAGGTAACCAAACCGCTCAGTTTGCCTTTCGAATTCTCAACCGGCATGTAGCGAATTTTTCGCCAGTCCATCAAAGTCGCTACTAGTTCAATAATATCGTCTTTCTGAACCGTAAACAAATCAGTAGACATAAACTCCTCCACCTTTAGCTTAGATGGTCGGTATTCTTCCAGATCTTCTACATTAGGCATTGGCCATTCATGGCCAGGTATTTGCTGCTCCTGATTCTTGATAATACAAGAAGTCAAAACGCTAACCGCCTCGTCTTGGCTCACCTCTTTTTTGAGCTTTGAAAACGCACGTAGCTGCCATCTGGCTCCAGTCATGTGTTTTTTAGCTCTTTCTTCAATTACACCCAAATAAGTATCAATATCACCAGTATCAACACCTTGTGACTCGAGGCCTTTTCGCGCAAGCGGTAACATCTCTTCGAGTATCACATCACAAGCCGAAATTTTGCGATCATTGAACCAAGTAAAACTAGTATCAATACCAAAACGAGCTGCTTTCACAAAATTATCGCGTACATCTTCCCAACTTATCAACTCTCGAATGTCCTTGTATTCTTGGCCAAATCCAACCATCGCTCCCAGCCAAAAAGCAGCATTAGCCATCTCATCGCGTGTAGTCGGCCCTGCCGGAAGCACCCTGTTTTCTATGCGCAAATGAGGCTTGCCAGTATCACTAACCCCATAACATGGTCGATTCCAGCGATAAACCGTCGAATTGTGTACTTGCAAAGCTCTCAGCTTCGGCACCTTGCCCTCTGCAATCATTTTCAAAGAGTCTTCATCCACATCTGCACTCAATAATACTCGGAAACGAGCAATATCTTCCTTATAAATTTCCATGATCGACTCGTCGAGCCAGTCGCTACCAAAATTCACGCGCGGGCTACGCTCGCGCATATAACGGTGCGTTGTTCGAATATCCAGTGCTTGCTGAAACAAAGCAATTCTTGACTCATGCCAAAGCCTTTTTCCAAATACAATGGGCGAATTAGCGGCAGAAGCAATCATCGGTGCTGCCAACGTTTGCGCAATATTGTGAAGCGGAACAAAATCTTTAGGTGCCACCTGCAAATGTACCTGAAAACTAGTGTTGCAAGCCTCCAATAAGGGCGAATCGTGTTTTACCAAAAGCTCGTCAATACCCATAAGCCGCAACTCATAAGCATTGCCAATCAACTGACTGTTAATCGCTTCCATCAATGCTTTATAGCGCTTTTTAGGCGTCAGATTATCCATTTCCAGATCAAACTTCCGCAAGGTAGGAAGTATCCCGGTCAGGATAATTTTTGACCCAAAATCATCCAAAGTATTGCTTAATATACTCAGATTGGTATTCAGCTCTGTCTCCATGGTACTCAGGCATTTATCAACAAAGACCTGTGGTTGGAGATTGATTTCGAGATTGAATTGTGCCAGCTCGGTTTCTACCCATTTATGCTCTTTCATCTTCTCGAGTACATCCATAGCGATGCAGTGAGGTTTCATGGTTCGTTTATCAACCAGACACATTTCCTGTTCGGCACCAATTCGGATAATATCATCCTCAAACCAGTCGTTTTCAAGCATATAATTTAATGCCTTCACATCATTAAGCAGTTTTTTTACAAACTGCTGCATTGATCTTTCATCAGAAAGGAGAGATACTTTTTGTTCGCCCATGTTTTCTAAGCTTGGCTCGTATATTGTTTATAGATATTCGGTGTGGGTCAGGTAGTTTATTGAGGCAAACTGATAGCCTGAATCCGCTATTGAATGATTTCATTTTCAAACAAATGAAACTCAATATACCTTTTGAAAGAAAAAGCGGAGGAAATACCTGCGAACGAATTCTTGGAAAGCGAAGAAAGTCCCGTATTTTTCCTGCTGTTTCGTATTTTTAAAGTTATTATTATTTATCGATTCTAAAACATTTTTGATAGAATCTTTCGTTGTAAATTCAGATTAACCAAATATTTCATGCAATATCTCAAATATTCCATACTCTTTATATTGTTACTGGTCAGTTGTACCCGCGATAGCCGCGAATTTCTATTCGAATT
>JALEHC010000416.1 GCA_022763215.1 Saprospiraceae bacterium | reverse complement strand
TGTCCAGCTCTCCACATTTCGCTTTCGCGCAATTCTTTCAGTTCTGCTTCCAGTTTTACGCGGTAATCAGACTGGCTGTTTGAATCGATAGAGCGTTGTGCTTCTTCACCAGCAGCTACGCTGTCGTACAAATCGTTGAAAACGGGCATAACGGCATCTCTGAATTTTTTCCACCAGTCGAGTGCTCCGCGCTGAGCAGTGGTGGAGCAGTTGGCGTACATCCAGTCCATTCCGTTTTCCGCCACGAGCGGCATCAAACTTTGTGTAAGCTCTTCTACCGTTTCATTGAAAGCCTCGGAAGGAGAGTGGCCACGCTCGCGCAATACCTGATACTGAGCAGCAAACAAGCCCTGGATAGCTCCCATTAGAGAACCACGCTCACCTGTCAGGTCAGAGTATACTTCATTCTTGAAAGTTGTTTCAAACAAGTAACCCGAGCCAATACCAATACCCAATGCGATGACGCGATCGCGTGCCTTGCCGGTTGCATCCTGGAAGATGGCAAAGCTGGAATTTAGGCCGCGGTCTTCGAGAAACAGGCGACGAAGGCTGGTACCGCTGCCTTTAGGTGCGACCAAGATAACGTCGATTTCTTCAGGAGGAATGATACCCGTACGATCTTTATACGTGATACCAAAACCATGAGAAAAGTAAAGTGCTTTTCCTTTAGTCAAGTAAGGCTTGAGGGTTGGCCAGACAGCGATCTGTGCTGCATCAGAAAGTAAGTACTGAATAATGGTTGCTTTTTCGGCAGCTTCTTCGATACTAAAAAGCGTTTCGCCAGGTACCCAGCCATCTTGTACCGCTTTATCCCATGATTTGGAGGGCTGACGCTGACCGACGATGACATTGAAGCCATTGTCTTTCAGGTTGAGGGCCTGTCCGGGACCTTGAACACCATAACCAATAATAGCAATGGTTTCGTCTTTCAATATTTCGCGTGCTTTGTCCAACGGAAATTCTTCCCGGGTAACTACATTCTCTTCGACTCCTCCAAAATTGATTGTCGCCATCTTTCTACATTTTTACTGTTTAGTAATGTTTTTTTATTGTCTTAATAGTTCTAGTTCTATGTTCCGATGATTTCGGAATTTATTTTTGTTAATACGTTCGTCTTTTGCTCTCTAATTTCTGGAGTTATGGATTGAACGGACTAATTACAAGCAATTTTAATCAGATTCCAGTTTCTGGCCCATTTCTGGGGCTGAAAGCGGTTATGATATGGTCTGTTTGGCAGGGTAAACTTGGAATTTGGTTTTGTAAAAACTAGTCAGACAAATATAGATGCTATTTGAATTTTGGCAGAAAAAGCCAGATACAGTAATCTGTTTTTTTACGATTTGTAAGCGGTATGCTAGTGCAGGAAGGGAGATACTCCTCCGGAAGGTAAGGCTCGTCCCAGAGGAGTAGATTTATGCTATCAAAAGCACTATCCGTGTTGGTTTAGACCGTAATGGAAGTGTTTTTATTGAATTATGGTTGGTACTTTAACAACTCATTGGTCATTAGTTTGGATAGCTCAAGCTGTTGTGATTCGAGGCCTTTTTCGTATATCCAGTCCAGAAATTGGCGGACCGTTTGAGGTTCCATCATTCCCCAATTTTTGATATTGCCAAAGTGAGGGGCTGATACGTCTAAGGCTTTCGCCAAATCGATATTTTGATCCTTATCTGGAACGAGTGACTGGAGTATTTTTACTGCTTCGTCCTTATTTTCCTGAGCAAAGAGGTAGCCTTTTTTGGTGGCAGCCAGAAATCCCTCATAAGATTTGCGATGGTCATTTATGTTTTCTTGGTTGGTGGCAATGACTGGTGAATAGCTGTATGGAATTTGGTAATCACTCATTTTAAAATATTGTAATGTCTGTCCCAAAGCTTCGCTTTGCAAGGCTTCCCAGTTGAGAAATATCCAGGTGGCATCGAAGGCCCCATCGAGCAGGGTATCCCAAATTCCGAGTTTGGAAGGTGTTTGAATGTTTAGGTTCCCTTTTCCACCATCGTTTCGGATCATTTGTCTGACGATTTCATCTTCGTAGCGAGCATTGTAAGATGCATATACTTTTCCGTCAAGGTCTTTGGGTGTGTTGATATTGCTATCTTTTTTGACGACTATGGCACTGAGGTCTGATTGCAAAATAGCTGCAATGGCAATGAGTGGGAAAGGCTTTGTTTTGGTGCGGTAACTGATAATGCTTTCGGTAGGGCAGAGGGCAAAGTCGGCTTGTCCCAATTCTACTTTTTTAGCCGGAGTTACTGCATAATTATCTGTAGAAGGATCGACAATTTCGAGTTCAATTCCAGATTCGTGGTAAAATCCTTTTTCCTGTGCGATAAAGAAACCAATGTGGTTGATGTTGGGTGTCCAGTCGAGGGCTAGTGTCAATTTAGGCATAATGCATTTTCAATTTTATCAGTATAGTTTGTAGACTTATTCAAATGCATTACGATTCTTTCTGCGAATTGTTCATAGAAGTGGGAGCGGGATAAAAAAATGCGGAACAAATCTGCCATGCATGACTTGTTCCGCAAATACCGTAAATAGATAGTTTGACAGTTTATTTTTTCCGACCGATATACATTACGTAATGCCAAATACCGAGGTAGGCTGCTTTTACTTTTTCGTACACGCTTGTATAATCTGAATCATCTTTGAAGGCTTTTAAAAGGTGACCATCCATTCGAACATGGTGATTAGACATGTGGCGCTTGAAGAAGCCAAAGTTAGAATTGTGAAAATCCGCCAAGGCTACAACGCCTCCTTTTTTTAGGTCAACCTTAGCTTGCTCCAACAACTCTGACCATTGTGGGTTGATCATCGTCAGCGAATACGAAAAGAGGATGACGTCCATTTGCTCATTGAAGTCTTTGCTGCCTTTCATATAAGGTCCGCAAATGAGGTTGATACGATCTCCAAAACGGGCAGTCTGCTTCGTTGCAATATCAATCATATCTTCAGAAACATCCATGCCAGTGATAGTTGCATTCGGAAAGCGTTTGGCTAAAAGCCGTATATTGTAACCGGTTCCGCAACCAACTTCCAGAATATTGATTTTTGCATCTCGTGGAAAAGGTATTTGCTTAACGATCCCAATACGACCGAAAAGGAAAGACCAACGAGTCAAATCATAAATTTTGGACTGAAACTTATAATAGTTCTGTATCGTCTGATTTTGCTCTTTTTCTGACTTGGCACTAATTCCTGGCAACATGTTTTTTGTTTTTTTACGGTCTTTTTATCTTTTGATGTGTTGATGTGTTGAT
>JALEHC010000415.1 GCA_022763215.1 Saprospiraceae bacterium | reverse complement strand
TGCGATAGCACCGTCACGCTTACGCTAAATGTGCTCGACAGCATCCAAACTACCATCGAACAAACCATCTGCCAAGGCGAAATATTCGAATTTGGCGGAAGCCAGTTAGCGGAGAGCGGTACCTATCAATCATCTTTCATCAGCACATCAAACTGCGATAGCACCGTCACGCTTACGCTAAATGTGCTCGATAGCATCCAAACATCCATCGAAGAAACAATTTGCCAAGGTGAAATATTCGAATTTGGCGGAGAAGAAATAACAGAAAGCGGAACCTATCAGTCATCTTTCATCAGCACATCAAACTGCGATAGCACCGTCACCCTTACGCTAAATGTGCTCGATAGCATCCAAACTACCATCGAAGAAACCATCTGCCAAGGCGAAATATTCGAATTCGGCGGAAGCCAGTTAACGGAGAGTGGCACCTATCAAACATCACACATCAACATATCAGGCTGCGATAGCACCGTCACCCTTACGCTAAATGTGCTCGATACCATCCAAACATCCATCGAACAAACCATCTGCCAAGGCGAAATATTCGAATTCGGCGGAAGCCAACTGACAGAAAGCGGCACCTATCAAACATCTTTCATCAGCACATCAAACTGCGATAGCACCGTCACGCTTACGCTAAATGTACTCGATAGCATCCAAACTACCATTGAAGAAACAATCTGCCAAGGCGAAATATTCGAATTCGGCGGAAGCCAGTTAACAGAAAGTGGCACCTATCAAACATCTTTCATCAGCACATCAGGCTGCGATAGCACTGTCACGCTTACGCTAAATGTCAATCCGGTCACCGATACCTTTATTGAAGCTGAGCTTTGTCCGGGTGATGAAATCGAAATCGGAGGAACTATTTTTGATCAAGCAGGCTCGTTTTTGTTGGATTTGATCGGCGAAAATGGTTGCGATAGTACGGTACATATCGATATTATTCCTTTGCAACATGCCGCAGAAACTTTTGCAACCAGCATTTGCGCAGGCGAATCTATCGAGATCGCCGGTAGTATATTTAGCGAAAGCGGTACTTATACCCTGCCGTTAATTGCTGCGAATGGTTGTGATAGTATCCTGACAGTTGAACTGGAAGTACTCGAACCAATCATCGAACAATTTGACCTTGTTCTGTGCGATGGGATGACCTATAATGGACAAACATTTACGGCTGATACCTTGCTGATTCAGACATTTACTGCCAGCAACGGCTGTGATAGTATTGTGGAAGCGAATCTGATGGTCAGCCAGTTAGGGGAGTTAAATATTATGGGCAATACCAGTCTTTGCCAAGGTAACCCAACGGAATTGTTCGTAGGTAATTTTGCGGCCGTTAATTGGTCTACGGGAGCGCAAAGCAGTAGTATTGTTGCGGAGCAAGCTGGTATGTATAGTGTTACGGTAACCGATGAACTGGGCTGTGCCACCGTGGCTAGTGTACAAGTGATTGATGAAGGTGTAGAGGCTTTTATTGCCAGTAGTATACCGACTTGCCCAATGGAAAGCGATGGCGCTATTTTTATTGATGCCATTAGCGGAGGTAATCCACCTTATGAAATTTATATAGACGGCGTGCCCTTGGATACGAACTTCATGGAAGGTTTGCCGCAAGGCAGCTACGATATTCTCATTGTTGACCAGACGGGTTGTGAATTTAGCGAAAGCGTACAAATTGATGATCCTTTGCCTTTGGTGGCAGATTTGGGCCCTGATCAAACCTTGTTATTGCCAGATAGCTTACAGCTAAATGTACAGGTCAACGCGACGATTGATTCCGTAGTGTGGACGCCAGCTATTGGCCTGAGTTGTACCGATTGCCTAAGACCGCGGGTACAAATTCCAGAAAGCACAACATATCGAGTGACTGTTTTTGATGAAAATGGCTGTATGGCCAGTGATGAAATCAGGATTACTGTTGATCGGCCCAGAAGAATTTATGTACCCAATATTTTTAGTCCGAATGGCGATGGGATGAACGATATATTTAGTATACAAACGGGGCCAGAAATTCAGGAAATTCGCGTATTCAAGCTATTTGATCGCTGGGGAAGTCAAGTTTGGGAAGGCCGTAAGCTATCGCCACAGGATGCCACTCAGGGGTGGAATGGCGATTATGCGCGCAATGGTCAAGAAGCACCGCAGGGCGTTTATATCTATTTTGCAGAGTTGGTGTTTTTTGATGGCCGAGTACAGCAAATAAAAGGCGATATAAGCTTGGTGCGCTAAAAAGTAATGCTCACTTTCAAGTGTATGCCAATGGCAGTACACGAAAATCCCATTCAGAAAAGTAATTTGACTGAATGGGATTTTTTTTTGTCTAGTTTTACTTTTCACTTGTTTTATATTGACAGGAAGTATATTTTTGTGGCCATATTTTCCATCATATTTTTCTTTTTTTGCCAAAAAAAACTTACATAAGAACATCCTAACCAACATAAACACGCCAAAAGCAACCCTTATTCAAAATTTTATTTTAACAATATAAAGTACCAAAGCATGGCAGAGAGTAATTCAACTGTTCGTTATTCTGACGAGGAACTAGCTGAGTTTAAAGTCGTTATTGAAGACAAACTCACGAAAGCTCAGGAACAACTGGAGTCGCTGGAACGTCAGATCATGGATGTATCCGAAAATACTTCGGATGAACACGGGGGTGACTGGGTAGATGACAGCAACATCAACACAGAAATGGAAATGCTGAACAACATGGCAATCCGCCAGCGTAAGTACATTAATGACCTCAATAATGCCCTGATTCGCATCCGCAATAAAGTATATGGTATTTGCGTAGTCACTGGTGAACTGATCGACAAAAAACGTCTAAACGCTGTGCCAACTACCACAAAAGCGGTACACGCTAAAAACATGCAAAAACAAAATACTAGAGATAGAAGTCCTTTCCGTATCAACCAAAATTCATACGTGAAAGAAAAGAAAGACGAAAAATAGACTTTTACTTTTTAGAATCAATAGGCTTAATCTGCTTTTCAGCAAGCCACAACTCCAGGAAGGATGTAACCATTGCATCCTTCCTGTTTTTTGGGATACTGCCAATATTTGCTATCTTGCTGTTCATGCGTACCTGCTTTACTCCGCACCTCTTCGCGGAAACAAACCAACCCCAAGTCACTTTTTTAATTCATTAAATGTCTGAACAAATGCGACATAGTTTATTGTGTCTTCTATTGCTAATGTGTACCCTTAGCGCCTTTACTCAACGTCGGTATAATATCGACTCCACCCTGCGGATGGATTTTGAAGAGTACGATCCGGTTTCTACGCTCGTTGTACCAGAGCATCCGACAAGCAGCGCCAAATTTCCATTCATTGATATCCATAGCCATCATTGGCGCATGGATGAGCAAGACCTCGACCAGCTCCAAAAAGAAATGGATCAGTTGAATATGGGAATTGTAGTCAATCTGAGTGGCCGCGGTGGTCGCGCCCTCAAAGCCATCATGGACAATATTGAAAAACACAATACCAACCGCATCGCCGTTTTCACCAATATCAATATCCGAAGCATCGATGAGCCTGACTGGACTGAAAACACCGTCAAACAACTCGAATATGACGTAAGTATTGGCGCAAAAGGTCTCAAAATATACAAAAGCCAAGGTATGACCAATACCGACAAAAACGGCGATCGTATCAAAATCAATGACCCTCGACTCGATCCGGTCTGGGCTAAATGTGGCGAACTCGGCATTCCGGTCATCATCCACTCTGCCGATCCAAAGTCTTTCTGGGATCCACATGATGAAAAAAATGAACGTTGGCTCGAACTGAAGCTTCGTCCCAACCGTAAACGTGGCCCAGATAATCCAGCTCCTTGGGAAACCATCATTGCAGAACAACACGATATTTTCAAAAAACACCCCAATACCACTTTCATTGCAGCACACATGGGTTGGTACCCAAATAACCTGACCAAATTAGGTCAATTATTGGATGCCATGCCTAATATGTATGTCGAAATCGGTGCCGTTATCGCAGAATTGGGCCGGCAGCCGCGCCATGCTCGAAAGTTCTTCGAAAAATATCAAGACAGAGTCCTCTTCGGCAAAGACTCTTACAAACCAAACGAATACCCTACCTATTTCCGAGTATTAGAAACAGCCGATGAGTATTTCCCATATTACAAGAAGTACCATGCTTTCTGGCGTATGTATGGCCTCGATTTACCTGATGATATTCTGAAAAAATTATACTACAAAAATGCCCTGAAGATTGTACCCGGGCTGGATGCTTCCTTGTTTCCAGAGTAGGAATTTAGGGATTGAGAGAAGGGTGGTATGGACGTTTTTCAAAACAAGCTCCCGACTACCCCTCTCCCACTTTTACCACATAAACGCTCCTCGAATAATCGTTTGGCAACTTCCTTTCAAAAGTACTCGATTACCACGAACCTCCAATGTCAATTCGCCTCGTCTTTTGCTGAGTTGTACTGCCTTGAATTGTGTTTGATCTAATCTTTTTTGCCAATAATCAGCTAAAGCACAATGCAGAGAACCTGTAACCGGGTCTTCTGGAATACCATAATGTGGAGCAAAAAATCGTGAGACAAAGTCATAAGGTTTTCCCTCCGCTTTCGCGGTAATTGCAACACTATGTGCGTGTAAACGTCGGATGATATTCTGATCGGGAACAAAATCAGCAACTGCTTGCTCACTTTCCAATTCCAGAATCAAACTAGTTGCTTCCGCTGCTTGCTGATGCGAAATTGATTGATCTTCCATCGCAATCAAACGAATTGGAACCAACGGAAAATCCATGACGATCTGACCATGGTTACGTGATACGAAAAGCGAACCTGCTTCCTTTGTTTCCAGTCTGATTTTGTTCGTTTTTAAACCTACTTCATCAAACAACACATGTGCACTCGCCAAAGTAGCATGCCCACAAAGATCGACCTCATCAACAGGTGTAAACCAGCGAATAAAATAGGCCGGCTCCTCTTTATCTAATTCGACCAAAAAGGCGGTTTCTGACAAGTTATTTTCTTCTGCAATGGCTTGCAAAACAACATCTTCAGGCCACTCCTCTAATAAGATAACAGCAGCCGGATTACCACCAAATGCCCGGCTTGTAAAGGCATCTACCTGATAAAAGGGTACGTTCATAATCGTTCAGTTTAGAAAAAGCGATGGCCGACATTCTTTAACCAAAGAATTGCTAGTGTCAGCCATCTCATTACCAGTTCTTAAAAGGACAATGAAAGAGGAAATCCTTCATTGTTGGGTATTTGTACAATCGTTTTTTATTCCTACGCAGCTTTACGAGTGCACCGGAGGATCGAATACTTTCTGAAAGTTGAATGCCTCCGGCGTGGGACCATGTTGTTGGAGGAGGTCTAGTTTGTGTTTAGCTTCCGCTAAATCGGGCTCATGTCCTTCAGGAACCCACCACAATACCAATTGCGGACGACTCGCTTTTTCAAACCACTTCTTTCGGTTTTTCAAAAAGTAACTATGTACGGTGCTATAGGTAAATGCTTTAAGCGAATCAAGATCTTCCCAAACGGTCATATTGACAATAATCATATCATCATCGAAAGGCGTTTCGACTTCAGTAGCACCTCCTAAATCAGAATCATCTTTCAATCGCCAAACAAAACCAGGACTGTCTTCTCCTAATTTATTGACCGGGTCCAGAAAATCAGCAAATTCCTTGATCTGTGGCGAATCCATCGGAGCTAATAAGCGAGCTATATTGATCTGAGCGAGTTGGTATTTCATTTATTTTTTGTTTGTAAGTGACGGATCAAAATTATGGATAAGTGAAATTTGTCAGTACAAAAATGATTGAACTAATTGATGATAAGACAATTAGGAGATTATTTTGTGCTGACCCTATAAAATTTCACTTGTTCATAATTCCGTCTAACTACTTA
>JALEHC010000061.1 GCA_022763215.1 Saprospiraceae bacterium | reverse complement strand
GATGATTTTCGAACAGCCAATTATTTCTGGATACTTATTGTACTATTTGCTTTTACCATTAGTAATGTGAGTAGAGCTATTCGCTGGAATATGCTGATTCGTCCGCTGGGGTATCGCCCGCGATTTATCAATAGCTTTTTGACGACTGTACTTGGTTACTTCGCTAATCTTGGTCTGCCAAGATTGGGGGAAGTTGTTCGGGGTGGAACACTAGCCAGATACGAGAAAATACCGATGGAAAAGGTCATGGGAACCATTGTCGTTGACCGAGTAGTAGATGTTATCAGTATTTTGGTTATGACGAGCCTTGCATTTCTACTGGAGTTTAACACGCTTTGGGAGTTTGCACAGCAGTATGTGCCGGTAGATCGGCTGATTAAGGTCATTGCTATACTTGTGGGGCTGGGCGTTGTAGGTCTTGCCGGTTTGTGGCTCATGCGAAAAACATTGGCGAAGACTGCGTTTTACGAAAAGTTTATGAAAATTCTCACAGGGTTTTATGATGGCCTGAAAACAATTGGACAATTAGAAAAGCCTTGGCTGTTTGTGTTGCACAGCATTAATATTTGGGTAATGTATTACCTGATGACCTATCTTTGTTTCTTTGCCTTTGCACCTACGGCGGGCTTGTCGCCGCTTGCTGGTCTGGTTGTCTTCGTATTTGGTGGTTGGGGAATTGTTATTCCTTCGCCCGGAGGTATGGGAACTTACCATTTTCTAGTACAAATAGCCTTAGGTATATATGGTATTAGTGGTGACGATGCGTTTTCATTTGCCAATATTGCCTTTTTCTCTATTCAGTTGGGATGTAATGTGACGATAGGTTTGTTGGCTTTAATTTTACTTCCAATTATTAATCGTTCTTATGAACCCAAAAATGTGGAAGCCTAATGGAAACTTTTGAACAAGTTATAAGTAAAATAGCTGACTGGGAGGAAGCTCAAAAGAAGGTACAGCTTTGGAAAGATCAGGGGAGGGAAGTCGTCTTTACAAATGGCTGCTTCGACCTGATTCACTACGGACATTTGCACTATTTGGCGAAAGCCAAAGACTTGGGCGACTATCTGGTCATAGGTCTTAATTCGGATGCATCGGTTAGTCGGTTGAAAGGCAAACATCGGCCCATCAAGGACATCAATTCGCGACAATTACAACTCGCTTCTTTGTTATTTGTTGATTTAGTAGTGGTGTTTGAAGAAGATACACCTCAGGAATTGATAGAAAGCCTGCTGCCGGATGTCCTTGTCAAAGGAGGTGATTATAAAGTAGAAGAGATTGTAGGCTACGAGGCTGTTACCGCTCAGGGCGGAACTGTATGCACGCTTGATTTTATTGAAGGCTATTCTACAACGGCATTTGAAAAGAAAATAAAAAACGCCTGATATGTTATTAAAAGACCTGATTCGATTTTTGGAAGCTGTTGCACCTCCGTCTTATCAGGAGAGCTATGATAATGCTGGGCTGATTGTCGGACAGCGCGATATGGAAGTGAGTGGTATAATCACCTGCCTAGATTCGACCGAAGCTGTGATTGACGAAGCGATTGCAAAAGGATGTAATGTTGTGGTGGCACACCACCCGATTGTATTCAAAGGCTTGAAGCGTTTGAATGGCAGCAATTATGTAGAAAGAGTAGTGATCAAAGCTATTCAGCATAATATCGCGATTTATGCGATCCATACGAACCTTGATAATGTTTATAATAATGGTGTTAATGCAAAAATTGCAGAACGATTAGGGTTAGAAGGAACTCGAATTTTGGCACCAAAGAAAGAAATGCTTAAGTTGGTAACTTATGTGCCACAAGAACATTTGCCAGCTTTGCGGACAGCCATTGTGGCAGCCGGGGCTGTACCTACTCACTTGCAGGATCGGGAAAGCTTTGCTACTTCCGGTCAGACGACAGAAGGAGTGGAGCAGTATCGACTTGAATTGTTGGTGCCCAGCGCACTGAAAGGGAAGGTGCAGTCTGCGCTTACGCAAAATCATCCGTCATCTGCGCCATTAGTCGAATGGTCGGGCATACATGCTACAGACCCGATGATTGGTTCGGGTATGATAGGGCATTTGGCGAAAGCCATGGACGAGGTAGAATTTCTCGGTTTTCTAAAAGCAAAAATGGAAGTTGGCTGTATTAAGCATACGGCTTTGTTTGATAAACCGATAAAGAAAGTGGCCGTATGTGGTGGAGCCGGAGGGTTCTTATTACGCGCCGCTATTGCGAAAGGAGCAGATGTTTTTATTACATCTGATTATAAATATCACGAATTTTTTGATGCAGATGGACGCATCATAATTGCAGATATTGGGCATTATGAAAGCGAACAATATACCATTGATTTACTTTATGAGCTTATATCTGAAAAATTTATTAATTTTGCGGTTCATCGTACCGAAGTGATTACCAATCCGGTACATTATTTTTAAAACATACATTTCTTACCGAAATAACATAATAATATATAAAGGATGGCAGAACCTACAGTTGCGGAAAAACTAAAAATGCTATACGATCTTCAGGAGATCGATTCCAAGAAAGATGAAATCGAAATTTTGAAAGGGGAACTTCCGATGGAAGTGAGTGATCTGGAAGATGAAATCGAAGGATTGGAAACCAGAGTCGGCCGCTTGCAGGGAAATGTCGATGATCTGGAAGGGGAAGTTAATCGCCACCATGCTAATATCAAGGAGGCGGAAACTCTGATTGCCCGTTATCAGACACAAATGGATAATGTAAAGAATAACCGGGAGTACGAGGCCCTTTCGAAAGAAATTGAGCTTCAAAAACTGGAAATCCAGCTTTCTGAAAAGAAAATTCGTCAGGCAAAAGTAGAAATCGAGAATAAGCAGGATACGCTGAAGGCTACTGAATTGCGTATGCAAAACAAGAAAGAAGACCTGAAAGCAAAGAAAGTAGAGCTGGAAAAGATTATCGAGAAGACCGAAAAAGAAGAAGATAAGCTCAATAAGCAATCCGAAAAAGCCAGAACGAAGATTGAAGATCGTCTGATCAAATCTTATGATCGGGTGCGTACTTCTTATCG